>JBFHGX010000085.1:0-16747 GCA_041582875.1 Bacteroidales bacterium
GAAACAAAGCACATCATGAAAATGGCTAGGCAAGTCATTATAAAAATTCTTATCATCATTTGATTGTTAAGATTCGTTTACAATCAAACCATAAATGGAAATGAAGGTATTCTAGCCTGGTGAATAAGTGGCGCAATGTAAGTAAATTATTAATCTGTAATCATTCTAAATAGAAAGAATAACCTGAGTATGTCAAATAACATATCTTTCAATACTTGAATAACTTACAAAATAAACAGGCTGGCTCCGAAAAAGTGAATTATTCATTAAAACACATGGGTTTATTATACTTCAGATACCACTATCAGTAGATGGAAACAAGGCAAAAAAAAGAAAAAAATTCTAACTCACTTCCTATCTCAATACCAGCTTATGGACTATTGAAGTATGCTTTGACTCCACTTTTACAAAATACAAACCGGGTTTAAACAAGTGCAAATCTAAAGTCAGGGTGTTTTTCTGTTTAGAGTGATAGGATTCAACATAGTGATATCCATTCCACACCTCAACTTCTGTCAATTCTTTTCCCGTAATGGTAATTATGTCCGATGCTGGATTTGGAAAAATAGAAATGGCTGAATTCAAGGATGGAAGATCATCTTCAATGGAAGTAATATTACAATTGATGGGGTCAGGAAAATCTGATAACACATAGGAATCCAGTCCCAAATACTCCACCACGCAATTGCCTGGATCAACCCTAAAACTCCAAGTATGATTATTGACACAACCTGCTAAAGAATCACCCCACGCCAAGGTAAAATCAAAAAGTTGAAATCCATTTATTACCTGATATTGTATGCGGCTGCCATTAGAAGTAATAAGCTCAGGAATGGCTATAACAATCCCTTCAAAATCAGAGAATAATTCCGCAACTGGTGAAGGATTCAGCAACATCTGAGTATTCAAAACCAGGAAATTATAATTTGGATCAGAAGCTTGAATATAATATTCATATTCAGCAATAAACTCATCCAATTCACTATAACCGGTAACAAGCTGGTTAATTTGCCAGTTATGCGTCCACGATATAGTGGTGTCGTAACGGATATAAATGGCAGGATAGAAAGGAGATGCATAATTGATTCTATCATGAATACAAAACATATCAAAAATCGAATCCCTTGCGCTAAAGGAATTTGTATTAAAAATGGCTGACAATCCTCTCCAAATTGAATCCTGATGATACCAGGGAACAATAATCTCATTGGTGTCTGTGGATGATATCTCTAACATTCTAGCCAAAGCAAGATCAGCCACATCGGCAGCGTAATGTTGCGCGAGACCCCACGGCAGTTCACAACTTTATTGTTCTTGACCATAAAGATTAACATTCAGTACAATAACCATATTAATACTGAATAGAATTGTCAATAAAAGAGTATTTTTCATAATGGAAAGCTTTAATTGTTTTGCGATAAAATGACATGACCTAAAAGCTAAAAACCAACGTAAACGTACCTCATTTTCAATAATTAGGACGTCTATTTGACCTTTCAGTTGCTTGTACAGACAAATATTTAGTCGACTATATATCACTCACTACCTTTCAGTTTCCTGAATTTCAACGTCCCCAACAATTTCATTACCATTTTTGTTGTACATTGTTATACATTGTTGTACATTTGTAAAAATAATTCATTGAAAAATGAAATACTTTAACCGTGTTTCGAGTCTCTCTGAGCTCAAACTCTTACATCGTCGACTGGCCATGCTCAATCATCCGGATATTGGTGGTGATGTTTCAGTAATGATGGAAATCAATAGTGAGTACGAGATTGTTAAAAGGAGATTTTTAGCATATAAGCAAAAATTCGGGCAAGTATCCGAAGGTGATTTGGTTATGGTAAACGGCTCTATTTCAGAAGTAATTCAGGTTTCACCCGATCGTTTTAAGGTAAAGTCGACCTATTCATATCGCATTGCCGAATTCAGCAAACTCGACGGCATCTGTTTGAGCAATCCAAAATTTATTGCCACACCATACAAAAGTATACAGCGATGGTAAACAAAGACAATAAAATACACACTGGTTTTCGCCTCTCACAACAAAACATCCAGTTCATCGAAAAAACAGGAAGTTCACTTGGTTTAAACAAAACCAATACGCTAGATATGTTAATCACGCTCATCAGAACAAATCCAAAGACCATTACCGAACTCATTACCAAGGCTATATCTGAATAATTAAAGAATTGCCAATCCTAGCTAAAATTTATCTATTTTAGAGCAAGAATTTTTGAAGGATCTTGCTATATGTCTACTTCCGATTATCAGTTTAATATTAAACACCTTTCAGATACCCATGCGGTACTGAATTTATCGGGTGACTTAACTATTGAAAACAGTTCGTCAATACATCAGCAATTTGTTCAAAAAGGTCTTTCTGCAAATACATTGTCCATTGTTATTCAGGACGTCCGGAATATCGACTTAAGCTTTATTCAATTATTGATTGGTTGTATTCAATCGAGAAATCAAACTCAAAAGCCCACGTTTTTGGAATTTGATTTTGACAACGCTACACGCGAACTGCTCGAAAAAACCGGTTGTATTGAAACCATTAACTCATTACATAGCGTGAATTAGCATGAAAAAAACTGTACTTATTGTAGACGACTCTTTCAGCATCCGTGAATCCATAGCCTTTTTTCTTTCTGAATCAGGTTTCGAAATCATCAAAGCCCAAGACGGTCAGGACGCATTGAATCAGTTAGATGGAAAAATAATTAACTTAATCCTTACCGATCTTCATATGCCCGTAATGAATGGAATTGAACTAATTTCAAATGTCAGAAAAATCGATCAATATAAAAGAGTCCCCATATTGCTGCTGACCACCGAAACGCTAAACGAAAAAAAAATCGAAGCAAAAAAAGCAGGTGCGACGGGATGGTTATGCAAACCATTTGAAAAAGAGAAGCTTATAAATGTAATTAATAAGGTATTAAGGTAATGGAAGATTTCAGGAAACTTTTTTACGATGAAGCCAGGGATCTTCTTTCTAAGTTAGAGGATTCCCTAATGCTTTTAGAAAGCGACCTGAATAACAAGGAGCTTATTAATGAGGTGTTTCGGATTATGCATTCATTAAAGGGCTCTGGCGCCATGTTTGACTACATTAATCTGAGTGAGTTTACACACCACCTTGAAACGCTGTATGATCAAATCCGTAATGGCTCTATTAGGCTAACTGCCGATATTATTGACTTCACCTTCAGCACAACTGACATTATTGGTCAATTGCTCGATGACGATAACCAACCCGACTTGTTGAATCTGACATCAGAAAAAAAACGATGGATCGATTCACAATTAATTAAACAAATAGATAAACTAAAAAACGAGGAGTCCATAGTTGGAATTCCTGTTTCAAATACCAACCTGACCAATTCACAATTGTATTACATTAAATTTGAACCCGATGAAGGTATTTTTAATGATGGCACAAACCCCTTATACCTTATTGATGAGTTGGTCGATCTGGGAGAATCAATCGTACAGATGTGTTATCATAAAATTCCGGATTTTAAGGAGATAGATACTGAGAAATGTTTCTTGTATTGGGTATTGATATTGGCCACTGAGGCGGATATTTCAGAAATCAATGATGTGTTTATTTTTGTGGAAGACGACTGTAGTATAGTGATTGAGCATATATCAGACGGTCAGCTGTTATCGCAAGCCGAAGCCAGAACTATGCTAAAAAACCAACTGGTGCTTAATCCCAATGATTTAGATGCTTTTAAAAACATTTGTGATAGATTGACCGCCGGAAGTCATAACGAAAAAAAATCGCCTGACAGTTTTAACATAAACAAAACCACTGCAAAAGAGCAAAATCATGAAGGGCAGTTAGTTGACCCAAACAAAGGGTTAGAACCCATAGAAACCGTTAAAGTTTCTTCAAAGAAACTCGATTCGCTGATCAACCTAGTAAGCGAATTGGTTACGACCCAGGCACGTTTGGTAACCATCGCTAATAGCATTCAATCCAACGAACTAACCAATTTAACTGAAGATTTCCAGCATCTCTCAAGACAATTTCGCGATACTGCCTTTGATATGAGGTTAATCCCCTTGAGTCATATGTTGGTTAAATACAAAAGACTGGTTCGCGACTTATCGCTAAGCTTGAATAAAAAAGTGGTATTTACCACCGAAGGTACTGATACCGAACTCGACAAGAGCATTATCGCTGGCATTTCCGATCCTATCATGCATATCATCCGTAACGCTATGGATCATGGCATTGAATCGCACGAAGTACGTTTAAAAAACAACAAACCAGAGACCGGAAACATACACCTAAAAGCCGAACATTCTGGAACATCCATCCTGATTACTATTACTGATGACGGTGCCGGAATCGATAAGAAAAAGGTGCTGCAAAAGGCACATGAAAAAAAACTCATAGCACAAAGTGACGACCTCAGTGCGGCCGAAATATATCAACTCCTATTGCTACCAGGATTCTCAACCAGTAAAATAGTTACAGATGTTTCGGGACGTGGTGTTGGGATGGATATTGTTCGAAAAAAAATAGAAGAACTTCGTGGAGAGGTACGCATGTATTCCGAGTCGGGCGAAGGGACTTCTGTGTTAATAAAGCTACCCTTAACACTTTCAATTATTGACGGACTGCTGGTTAAAGTTTCGTCCGATCAATTAATTATACCTCTTTCATCTGTCAATCATATCTATCAGGTAACAAAGGAAAAGATTGTTAATGCACGAAATAACGTGATAGAATTAGAGGGCACTCAACTACCTTTCATTAATTTACCTGAAAAATTTAACGGCTCCAATACAAATAATAACCTAACTCACATTATTACTGTAAGTTACGGAAATAAAACAGTGGGCCTGGTGGTGAATGAATTGATATCTGAGTACCAAGCAGTTCTGAAGCCCATTGATAAATTCCTTGAAACAAACGAACTGTTTGCAGGAGCTACCATCTTAGGAGATGGAAAGGTAGCACTCGTGCTCGACACCAACAAACTAATTGATTATTATACAAATAAAAATTAAATACTGAGATGGTTAGCGATGACAATATGAATAATTCCTATCTGACTTTCAAACTAACGAATGAACTATATGCTATTTGTGTTAGTCAGACGATTAAAATTTTGCAATGCTCAGAAATCACACATGTACCCAATGCCCCGGAAAGCATGAAAGGGGTAATCAATCATCATGGAAACGTGCTACCGGTAATCGACTTAAACCAAACCCTTGGCATGCCCGAAACTATCCGTACAAAGAATACCTGCATTATCATTTTATCGGTAATTAATCAATCCAAAGAGTTATATTTTGGAGCCATAGTTGATGAGGTACTATCGGTAGAACGTGTTGATGACGCACAAATTACAGCACCTCCATCATTGGGCAACAGTAATCCACTAGAACACATTCAAGGGGTGTTTAAAAAGGATGATCAGTTTATCATGATATTAAATATACCTGTAATGTTCAACCACATGGATATTAAAGTAACATAAACACTGAGACTAAATGATTATCGTTTTGGGTAAAACGACACTAACAAAAAAGAAAAATAGAGACTAAAAAATAACCAAATGAAGAATCTTAGCATCACTTTGAAAATTTTAATTTACGTATCCATTTTAGGGTTGGTATGTATATTTATTATGGCCTACGTTTCAATCAATGCCGCAGACAAAATTCTGACACAAAGTGCTTACGATCACGTTCGTTCTGTACAAAACATCAAAAAAGCTCAGATCGAAGATTTCATTAAAAACAAAGAAAATGCAGTTACTGCACTTTCACGGATGCCTGTTACCATCAAAGCAATTAAAGGGCTATTATTGCTTAAAGAAAGTGAATCTACGGGCGAAGCTGCCCTACTCACGCAGAATGATTTAGTTCTTTATTCAAAATCCTTTGAAACATACATGAAAGCCAATGCTTTAAGTAATATTATCATTGCAGATGCCAAAGAAGGAACCATTATTTACATGAAAAATATTGCATTTGCAAGTGAGACCACCTTAGCGCAAGAGTCAAACATGATATCAAAGGTGTGGAAGTCATGTAAAATGACCGGAGAGGTAGTGGTAAGCGACATGGAGTTTGGAAACAACGAAGAAAAGTCACCCTCGATGTTCATTGGCTACCCTGTGATTAATCAAGGTGAAATTATAGCGGTACTTATTGCCGAGGTGAGTTCTAACGAACTTAATAGAATTATGGGAACGGTTGTTGGACTGGGCCAAAGTGGAGAAACATACATTGTGGGCGATGATTATTTCTTTCGCACAGAATCAAGATCTATCAAATCAGCTGTTTTGATGCAAAAGGCAGAAACAAGAGCTACAGAACGTGCATTTGCAGGGAATTATGGCACTGAAGTTCTCCAGGATTATCGAGGAATTACTGTATTAAGTAGCTTTGAACGCCTCAATATCAAAGGGCTCAATTGGGCGGTGATTACCGAAATTGATGAAGCTGAAATTATGGCTCCAAAACAAAAGCTAATCAACACTATTTTAATTGTTTGCGGAATAATTATTGTTATAATGGTGCCTGCTACCATTTTGATTGGCTCATCACTTTCAAGACCCATAATCAAGCAGGTTGAATATGCCAAAAAACTTGCTGCCGGAGAACTGGATGCCACCATTGATATCAACCAACGCGATGAAATCGGTGTACTTGCGGATGCGTTGCGAACCATCGCCAAAACTACCCGGGAGGTGATTATCAGCGTAATGGATGCCACCAGCAATCTGGCTGATGCCAGTTCGCAGTTAAGTGGTTCATCTCAAATACTTTCTTCAGGTGCCTCTGAACAAGCTTCCTCCATTGAGGAAGTATCAGCGTCTATGGAAGAAATGTCATCGAATATTCAGCAAAATGCAGATAATGCAAACCAAACGGAAGAACTATCCAATTCGGTTAGTTTGCAAGTGAAAGAAGGAAGTAAAATTATTCTTACAACAGTTAGTTCCATGGAGCAAATTGCCAGTAAGATATCGGTAATTAGCGACATCGCTTTTCAAACCAATATATTGGCATTAAATGCATCGGTTGAGGCTGCACGGGCAGGTGAATATGGTCGTGGATTTGGGGTTGTGGCTTCTGAAGTGGGAAAACTAGCCGACAAAACAAAAATGGCTGCAGCTGCCATTGATGCTATCAGCAACGAAAGTGCTGAGGTAGCAGGCCAAACTAAAGAGATTATGGCAAAGCTTGTTCCCAGTATTCAAAGCTCATCCTTGCTTGTACAAGAAATTGCAGCCGCTAGCAAAGAGCAACGCGACGCGGCAAACCAAATAAACAATGCCATTCAGATATTGAACGATGTTAGTCAGCAAAATGCCGCAGCAGCAGAAGAAATGGCCACCAACTCTGAGGAGTTATCGAGTCAGGCCGAACAACTGGTAAGCGTGATTTCTCACTTTAAAATTGCAGGTCACAATGCCCGAAAGGCCAATAATATAAGCAACCGAAAACTCATTACAGAAAGAAAATCACCTAATTTTAAAAGCAGTAAAACATCTTATTCAAAGGGAGTAGATATTGATTTAAGTGCTCATGACGAGCTGGATGATGAATTTGAAAGATTTTAACCCCACCCTGCTATGGATAACGATAGATTATATGGTAGCTTTTCGGATAAAGACTTTAAGCGATTAAGTGTTTTTATTTACGATCACTATGGCATAAATCTGTATCCAGCAAAAAAAATATTGGTAAAATCCCGAATTAACCGAAGGCTGGCAGCGTTGGGGATGGATTCATACGAGCAATATTGCGACTTCGTTCTGAATGACGGAAACAATGGTTACGAAGTCATGGAAATGATGGATCGCATAACCACCAATAAAACAGAATTTTTTCGTGAGTCAGACCATTTTGATTTTCTGTCTAATAATCTACTCCCATCTTACCAAAATAATCATCACAAAAACAATTTACATATTTGGTGTGCAGGATGTTCCAGTGGCGAAGAACCCTATACTCTGGCAATGGTATTAAGTGAATACAAATTACTCCATCCAGGATTTGATTTTAAAATCATGGCATCCGATATTTCAGCAACCATGCTTCGTCACGCTTCGCGAGCGGTTTACGACATAAACTGCCTGCACCACATTCCGGTTAAATACAGGAGCAAATACTTACTTAAAAGTAAAAATCCGGAGGAAAAACGTATTCGCATGGCTCCACAAATCCGAAATAAGGTAAAATTCTTCAGGCACAACCTTATTGATGGTCAATTACCTGTTAACACTGCTTTTGACATCATATTCTGTAGGAATACACTGATTTATTTCGATCGCCAAACTCAGGAATCTGTTATTGCCATGTTTTTCAAACATATCACCACTGAAGGTCATCTTTTCTTAGGACATTCAGAATCTCTTGTCAACATGAACTTTAACGCCCTGCATGTTGCATCCGCTGTTTATAAAAAAATGATTGATTAATAATTATCTGCTATGAATGAATTGGAACAACTTAAAAAGGAAATAGCTCAATTATACGATACCAATACTGAACTGAATAACAAACTCAGGTTAGCTGAATCGCTTAAAAGCAATTTTATCAGCAACATAATGAACGAGGTGTACAATCCTTTTAGTGCAATTAAAATGATGGCTGATAACCTGATTCATCTTAATGAAAAAAGCCTTGATCGGATCGTACCAATGGCGGAAACTATTTTCAGGGAAGCTGCTCAATTGGATTTTCATTTGCAAAATGTTTTTGCTGCAGCTAAAATTGAAGCAGGACTCGAGTCGGTTCATTTTACAGAGGTTGATTTACCACAGCTATTACAGGAAACACTGAATTTCTTTAAGATTCCAATTCAAGATAAACATCTCAAACTGGAGCACAGGATCAATATTAACAATCAAACGCCTTTTGTTAACGACAGAGATAAAATCGTACTGATGCTTTTAAATTTATTAAGTAACGCCATAAAAAATAGCCCCAACAAAGGGACTATTTCTATTGACATTGATTTAAAAGAGGATGTTTTAAATCTAAGTGTTTGTGACGAAGGCCCCGGAATTCCAAAATCAGAAATTGATTTTATTTTTGATCGGTTCAAGCGTGTTAACCACACAATTAACTCTATTAATGGAGGTACGGGCTTGGGATTGTCGGTGGTTAAAGCCATCGCCGAGTTGTTGGGTGGTGAAATAGAATTAACTACTGATCACGGTACAAAATTATTCATTTCTATCCCAGGTAATAATGCACATCCATTAGTAGACGACGACCCATTTCCTGAAGATGAATTATTTTAACCGAATATGATAAGTCCACCTAAGTTTTATTTACTGCCCGGTGCCATCAAATGCTCGAAAAGCCCATTGGAAATAACCACAATTTTAGGTTCATGCGTTTCAGTATGTTTATGGGACAGTACATTAAAAATAGGAGGAATGAACCATTTTATGATGCCTCTATGGAATGGTGATGGATTGGCCTCTCCAAAATATGGTAATATTGCCATCGAAAAATTAATTTTTAACATGTTACATTTAGGATCAATTCGAGAGAATATAGTGGCAAAAGTTTTTGGTGGGGCAGCTGTACTCAACGCATGCGATGGGCTATTTCATATAGGCGAACGAAACATTCAAATCCAGGAGGAGCTGTTGAGACAAGAAAGAATTAATGTGGTGGCATCTAGTCTTGGAGGCACTGTTGGAAGGAAACTCATCTTCGAAACACAGACAGGACTAGTGAAAATGAAGTATATTAACAAAACCCAAACACCATGATTGAAAAAAGAAAAATAAAGGTATTGGTGGTTGATGATTCAGCCCTAATCAGGCAAACTTTATTAAAAGTGTTTTCATCCATGCCTGGAATTGAGGTTATTGCAACTGCTTCAGATCCATACATTGCGGTTCAAAAAATTAAAACCGAAAAACCAGATGTAATCACTTTGGATATTCAAATGCCACGAATGGATGGTCTTACCTTCCTGAAAAAGATCATGTCACAACATCCAATTCCCGTAGTCATCATTTCAAGCCTGACAAAAAAAGAAAGTCAAATTGCACTTGATGCATTTAATTATGGTGCCATTTGTGTTTTGGAAAAACCGGCGATGAGTAACGAACTTTTACATGAGCAATGGAAGAACGATTTACGTGAAGCCATTGAGACTGCAGCCGACTCAAAAGCATCGAGCAAACTAATTAAATCGTATCAAAAACCTGTTGTAGCACATGTAAATAATGAAATTGAACGACCAAAGAGTAAAGTATGCAAATCAATAATACTTATAGGATCATCAGCGGGAGGAACCGAAGTCATACATAGTATTCTTTCGCAGCTAAGTAAAAATACAGCACCAATATTAATCGTTCAGCATATGCCAGAAATTTTTACCACATCCTATGCGCAACGATTAAACGAATGCAGCAAACTGGAGGTAAAAGAGGCAGAGGTTGGAGATATTATCCGAACAGGACATGTTTTATTAGCTCCTGGCGATTTTCACATGGAAATTAGAAACAATGGGTTTGATTATTTTGTTGATTTAAATAAAAAGGAAAAAGTAAACCGGCATCGCCCTTCGGTTGACACCTTGTTTTCGTCAGCATTGTCCTTGAGCGGAATTCAAATTATGGCGATTATCTTGTCGGGCATGGGAAACGATGGAGCTACTGCCATGTTAGAACTAAAAAAGGCAGGAGCCATTACCATCGCGCAAAGCGAAGATTCTGCCATCGTATATGGAATGCCCAAAGAGGCGGTCAAATTGGGAGCCGCCGACTACTCATTGTCTATTAGGAATATTGTAGATCGAATTAAAAACTTTTCTATTTGAAACAGTAAGAATAAAAGACTATTTTTGAACCACGAGGCTAAAAATCTTTCGCATGAAAACTGAGAATAAACCACGTATATTGATTGTTGACGACATCAAGTCAAGTTTATTGAGCATGAAGTCTACACTTAGCGAAAGTGGTGTATATCAAATTGCTACCGCTGACAATGGTCATTCTGCTCTCAAAAAAGCACAAGCCCAAAAGCTTGACTTGATTCTGCTTGATGTGGTTATGCCTGATATTTCAGGATTTGATGTATGCAGAAAGCTTAAAGAAATGCCAACCACCTGCGATATCCCTGTTATTTTTTTAACCTCAAAAAACGATCCTGAAAGCATAATCGAAGGTTTTAATTGCGGTGCTGTAGACTATGTGCATAAACCTTTTGTTAAAGAAGAACTATTGGCCAGAGCCCGCGTACATATTGACCTGAACCGTATTACCAAACAGTTGACAGAAGCCAAAGAAAAAGCAGAACTAGCTACCAATGCCAAATCGTTGTTTCTGGCCAATATGTCGCACGAAATCCGAACTCCTATGAACGGAGTTATTGGAATGGTGGAAGCCCTTAAGGAAACAGACCTCAATGAAGATCAAATGGAATACCTTAATATTATTGATATTTCAAGCGAAAATTTGCTTGGAGTGGTCAATGATATTTTGGATTTCTCGAAAGTGGAAGCCGGACAAATAGAATTAGAACAAATCACTTTTAATGTCCGAAAGATCATTAAGGATGTAGTGAAAATGCTTAAGTTTAAATCAGATCAACAAAATCTGAAATTAGACTACGTTGTAGCTGAAGATGTGCCAGCCTTTGTAATTGGAGATCCGACTCGGATAAAGCAAATATTGATTAACCTGGTAAATAATGCGATCAAATTTACAGCTGAAGGTAACATTAGCATTAAAGTAAATCTTTTGGAGAGGCTTGAAAATGAAGTAAAACTTGAAATGCGCGTAACAGATACTGGTATTGGAATTTCTGATACCGTAAAAGGCAACCTGTTTAAGTCGTTTACTCAAGCTGATGCTTCTACAACACGTAAATTTGGAGGAACCGGACTGGGGTTAGCCATATCAAAAAGCCTCACCAATATTATGCATGGCGAAATCGGTGTAGATAGTGTGTTAGGCCAAGGTTCAACCTTTTGGTTTAATGTCCTTTTAGGTAAAGTGAGCGAGACATATAACGCCGAAGAAAGTAGTAGTCAGTCAACAAATAGAGTTCACCGCAGCCTCAATTTGCTTTTAGCAGAGGACAATGCTATTAATCAAAGAGTAGCCCGTTTTGTTATTGAGAAACTAGGCCACAAACTAGACATTGCCGAAAATGGAGTAGTTGCAGTTGAGAAATTTCAACAAAATAATTACGACATCATTTTCATGGACATTCAAATGCCTGTAATGGATGGGCTAACTGCTACTGAAACTATTAGAAATATTGAACTAGAGAGTGGAGCTACTATAAAAATTCCAATCGTGGCCATGACAGCAAATACCATGAAAGGCGACAAGGAAAAATTTTTGAAGGCCGGCATGAATGATTATGTAGGTAAACCATTCAAATCAGAAGAGTTATCCAGAATCATTTGTAAAATTGTATCCACTACCAAGTAAAAAAGGAGGCTGCATCCGATCCTGATTTTAAGGTGTTAATATGATGTAAAAAAAGTGTTTTGTGTAGCAGATTCCTTTTTTTTGCATTGATCATTCATGGAAATCAAATGAGTCAATAATCGTTCAATGCTCTCTTAACCTTGAATTATTAAATACATTTTTTATGGTTATTGGTGTTAACATCATATTTGGCATGAAAGAGATAATTGTTTTTTCCAGGCATTACTTTGACTGATCTAATTGCTGAAAACCAAATGATTTCCCTGATATTGGCATTACTTAATATTTAACCTATATTTGGAATTGTATTGAATTAAGAAAAAAATGGCTAGGTTTATAAAAAAACGAAAAACAGAAATCGGGGTTTCTCCTGATGAATTGTTGTTTCGAGGCAAACAAAAGTCTGATGAAATTACGTTACGAATTATTGACTATGATGCAAATAATTTAGAGGAAAATGCAATAAATTAGGTTCAAGAAGCCCTTGGGTTTCAAGAAAAAAACACAGTTACTTGGCTCAATGTAGATGGACTACATGATGCATCTATCATGGATGAAATCTCCAAAGGATTTAATCTTGACAGCCTTATCCTTGCCGAGATAATGAACACAGGCATCAGACCTAAGGTTGTAGAGTATCAAAACTGTGTTTTTATCTCGATAAAAATGCTTCAACAAGACGCTGTTGCAGATATAATTAGCATTGAAAACCTAAGCTTAATCATTACCAAATCTGTACTTATTTCATTTCAAGAGAGAAAAGGCGATGTTTTTGAGCCAGTTAGAGAGCGAATTAGAAAACAAAAAAAGAGAATTCGAAATTCAGGAACAGACTACTTGGCATTCGCATTACTTGACATTGTTATTGACAATTACATTTATGTTATCAGCGGTCTGGGGGAGAAAATTGAAGGCCTTGAAGATGACCTGGCCTTGGAGCCAAAACAATCGCTAATTAATGAAATTAATAAGTTCAAACGCGAATTGAACTTTTTAAGAAAAAGTATAAAACCTGCAAAAGAAATGATTTTGGCTCTATCTAAAATCGAATCCGATTTAATAGATGAAGGTACTTATGTACACTTTAAAGTACTGCAGGACAATATCAATCAAGCAAGCGACTCTTCGGATAGCTACAGAGAAATATTGTCTGATCAACTTAACATTTATCATACAACAATCAGCAGTAAATTGAATGACATCATGAAATTCCTGACCATTTTTTCTGTGATTTTCATACCCTTTACTTTTATTGCCGGAATATATGGAACCAAATTTGATGTAGTTCCAGAACTGCATTATGAACATAGCTATTTTATAATGTGGGGAGTTATGTTATCAGTAGCTATTGGAATGCTGATCTATTTCAGAAAAAGAAAATGGTTCTAAAGATTAGCATCCATTATTATATGGTAACATTTTGCATGTCTGCATGAAAACTCGATTCATCTTTGTGTCTCCGGTAAAAAACATCATAGGTGGTCATTGATTTAATTAAATCAAGAGGTTGAGGTTATTGCTTACACCTAAAAGCAAAAAACCACCGTAAATCAAGTGTTTACGGTGGTTTTCTTCTTTATGCTTTGGTGTTAAGCGGAGAGTAAGGAACCAAAACCCATTCCCAAAACAAACTCACCTCCAAACAATTAAAAAAGCCTAAAAAATAACTACCCCCGAATAAGACACCTGTCTCATTGCATTACAATACCATGAAATGAACTCTATTGCCTCTCAAAGGTACAAAAAATACCCAAATAAACTCCCGAACCGACCCCAATAATCACAAAAATTCCCAGCCAAATAACACTTTTCAATAGCAAACGCCTGCAAATTCAACCTTCTTTTTTATTTTTGCCGCAAACCTAAAAATACATGAAATATGAACTGGCGACAGTTGAGAAAGAAATCAGTCCAGAAAACCTAAATGATACCTTCCACAACAAGCCCAACCTAAAAATTAATAAAATCAATATCAATGAATCAATTCAATTTCTTAACATCCCGATAGTGCAGTTAGCACATTATCAGTATATTCTTGCAAATTTCTCAAATCTCTTTACAAGTGAGCGATATCGAATCTTTAAAGCCCTTAAAGATTTCAAGATTCTTGGTAAGTCAGGAAACAGTAATTACATTATCATTAACTACCAAGGCTTGCTGAATCTTTACGATGAAAACGACACTCAGGTGCCGGAAGACATCGTAGATTCCGATTTCCGTTTCCACGACGATATCAAAGAAAATATCACCCGGCAAATCAAACACAGCCTTCAGATCCAGTTTGTACTCCCGTTAAAATCCATGATCGAAGATGAATTCCGAGAGATCCTCATTGCCGAAGGATACCTCGATTCACCCGAAAAGAGCTTCTTCGACGCCATCAGGACAAGCGAAATAGTGATTGAACACCAAAGCGCTACCAAAACAACAAAAGCCAAGACAAGAAACAATACAAGTCCATACAGGATTCGGTTCAACTCCTATAATTCAATCGACGCATATCAGTCTTACCTGGCCATCCTGTTCGAAGATTTCAAAAAGTCAATTCAGCAGCATTATCCTGTGGCGGTCAATCACCTGGCCGACCTGGAGAAATTGTCCGCTCACAAATGCACACTCAGGGAAGTCTTTGCCCGATTTCACCAAGACCCCTCAAAACTAACCAGAGAGATCCCATGCCCCCTTTTCTCCAAAATGGATGCATTGGTCAACTTAGAACAGGAACTCCCTCCAGGACTTTCTCCTGAAGATATTGACGCACTCCATTGCTCGCTCAATAAGTTTACCACCGCTCAATATCATTTTACTAAAAATGCCATCGAGCTCATCGACCAGCGCATTGAATTGGTCATGTTCTCGGGGTCATCAAACCAAGCATCAGAATCAACTGTGTCTGTTGTCCAGGATTCCTCTTTACTAAAATTCAAATCCCATTTGTCGGTACCTCAGTTGGCTTATTTGTTTAGGTGTTTACATGCGGAACAGGGGATCCTCCATGAGAAAACCAAAGCTGGACTATTCAGGAAAATAGCAGCCTATTTCACCTCATCCCGAAAAGACCATATTTCAGTAGATTCAATTCGTAACAATTTCAATATCCCGGAAGAAAATGCCATCGAATTCTGGATTGAGAAATTCACTCATTTGATGCAAACAGCCAAAAAAGACAGGGAAAACTTTAGACGGTAAGAAACATAAAAATCAGTGTTCTATTTTCTCCCCAATTCCGAAAGCTTTCGGAATCAACTTTTAAAAATTCGTGCAAATCCATCAAATCAGCGTCATCTGTGTTCCATTACTCATGCGCCAGCCGCCAACAGCTAAAAGCCTTCCCCAATCCGCGTCATCTGCGTTATCTGCGTCCTATTATTTATTCGTCTGCCCATTTTCAAATCAATTCAAATTGCCCCCATATGCATTCCATTACCTCACCCAGCCAATAGCCAACAGAAAAAAACCAAGAGCATGATAAAATAAGTTTTCAAAAACTGCGTCACATCGTCACATCGTCACGAACCATCCATTTCAAACACCATTAATAACTAAATACCAATGAGATACAAAAACACCAAACCCCACCCATCAACAATCAAATCGTCACAGTTCCGTCACAGTTCCGTCACACTTCGTCACAAAAAACACCCAAAGCGTGACGGAGTGACGAAGTGACGATAAAACAAAACATTTTATCGCACCTCCTCAACCATAAATCCACAACAAGGAAATACCCCAATTCATCATTTTTCACTCCACTTCCACACCAACCAAACATACCAAATCCCAATCATCATGAAAATTCTTGATCCATTTCTTTAACATTCCCTATACTTTGGAAACAGCTTTCAATACCTGCGCAAATTCGTAATTCCCAACATCCAGCCTAAACTTATAAACCTCAAATAAGGTTAAAACTCTTATTATTTAATTAGGATTTGACAATCGAGATGTATTAGTAAAATATTGAACAGAAGAGGCGGGAAGGCCTGTCAAAACAGCGGGCATAAGCGTGTGAATGCCTTCTGTTTAGAAGTGCATCAAGGGCGCTTGCCGTTTGTATGCGATAGCATACACTACCTTGATAGCACTTCTTGACAGGAGGCAGAGCGGGAAGGCGCATTTGTTTTGACTATGGTTTTTTGTATCCTTTTTTGACTAACCAAAAAAGGATAAACCCGTCCGGTTCTAGGACATCCTTATTTTTTAATCCGATAGTAATTTTTGGTCTAACTAATATCCGGCTTGAAAACCTATTAAAACTTTATTGCTTACAGCTTTTTTCATCCTTTTATCTATCC
>JBFHGX010000086.1:0-16668 GCA_041582875.1 Bacteroidales bacterium
AATGCTGATATTGCCAACAGTGCCATCATAAACATTTCATCAGAACCCTCTCGAAAAATAACCATGGATTTAGGTTTAACCTATGACACTTCTGCAGAAAATATGCAAAAAGCAATGGCTATTTTGCAAAAAATTTGTGCAGATAATCCTGATGTAATCGAGGAACAAACAGTTACTTCATTTACCACTTTTGGAGATTTTAGCCTGACTATTCGATTTATCTATTATATCAAATCAGGTGCTGACATTTTTAACACCATGAACGACATTAACATGGAAGTGTTACGCCGATTTAATGAGGCCAAACTGTCGTTTGCATTCCCAACACAAACCATTGAGGCTTTCATTAAAAAATAAGATGATTTTCAGATTTATTTGGTTTTATCTTTCCAAATTTTATTGAATGATGCAGGTGCAATCTTAGGAAGCGTGCGTTGATTTCCCCAGCTCTTTTTCATTGTCAAATGAACCAACATGTTTTTAATACCGCTTCCTGGCATATCAAGCAATTTTCTTGACGACATGGCTTTGGATAACCACCTTACTTTACGCGATTCACTCCCTTTTATAAACCCGTTGTTAACCGCATAATTTCGATTATATAACAAAAGATTATGTAATGGAATATTCACCGGACAAACAGTATCACATTTTCCGCATAGGGTGGAGGCATAACTTAAATGCTTGTAGGTATCAAAATCCTTCATAAAGGGAGTAATGACGGCACCAATTGGTCCCGGATAAGTTGTACAATACGACTTTCCACCTACCAATTTAAACACAGGACAAGCATTTAAACAAGCTCCACATTTTATACATGAAAGCGCCTGTCGTTGTTTTTCCTGTTCTAAGACCTTGGTGCGTCCATTATCAATGAGTACGACAATCATTTCGTTGGGACCTGAAAATTCGCCCTCTTTGCGAGGACCCGAAATAATGCTGTTATAGGCAGTAACAGGTTGACCTGTGCCATATGAAGCAAGGAGTGGCCAAAATAAATCCAAATTATCCATCGAAGGAAGCAATTTTTCGATCCCTGCAATAACCAAATGAACCTTGGGTAAAGACATCGATAACAATGCATTTCCTTCATTTTCGGTGACCGCAACAGCGCCTATATCACTGATTAAAAAATTAGCGCCTGTGATACCCATTTGGGCATTTGCAAATTTATCACGCAAATACTTACGGGTAAAATCAGTAATTTCTTCTGGAGTTAAATTTTCAGGTGTGTTGAATTTCTTATGGTACAAACCGGCAACATCCTCTTTAGAAAAATGCATGGCGGGAGTTACAATATGAAACGGTTTATCGTTGGCCTGTTGTACAATAAACTCACCTAAATCTGTTTCAATTACTTCAACTCCCTTTCGTATAAGATGTTCATTTAAAGCAATTTCTTCAGTGACCATCGATTTGGATTTAACGATGGAAGTTACCTGATGTTTCTTAATCACTTTATCAATCTCAAATAATGCCTCTTCAGCATCTTTGGCCCAAATAATTTTACCACCATTGGAAGTAAAATTATCCTCAAATTCAATTAAATACCTATCTAACTCATTTATTACTTTGTATTTAATATATCCTGAACGCTGTCGGGCAGTAGGTAATTTAGCATATTGTTTGAGTCCATCGCCAACAGCTTTATCATACTGCCTGATAGTAAAATTAATTTTTTCATGCTGTACCATATCGCCAACAGATTGAGCAACACGAGCATTAAATTCCTTATTTTCAGCGCTTATACCCACAGAAATTGTTTTAAAGTAACTGATTTATTTTGTTTACCCTGCTCTGATGCCGTCCACCTTCAAAATCAGTAGTTAAAAAGGTAAGTGTAATTTTTAATGCTTCTTCAAACGAAACAAATCTACCGGGAAGAGACAATACATTGGCATCGTTGTGCTGACGAGTCAATTGAGCCTGTTCAACCGTCCAACACAAACCAGCCCTGACATTTGGATACTTATTTGCGGTCATTTGGGCACCATTACCACTTCCACATAAAATAATGCCCCGAGTGAATTCACCTTTATTAATAGCGCTTGCTAAAGGATGTATCATATCCGGATAATCAACACTCTCTTCGGAGTTGGTTCCAAAATCAAAGAGGGTATATCCCAAATCTTTAAGCTTTTCCTTTAAAAAAATCTTCATCGCATATCCACCATGATCGGATGCTATAACCAAAACTGTGCTATCTTTTGTCATTGTTGAAAAATTATGCGACAAATTTAGACATTTTTATGTGTTCAAAATAAAACATCTTGAATACCATTGGTTTTGTTTTTTACAGCAATCCAAACAAAACAGCTAAACGATTTACTTTCATTATTTTAATAGTTTTCACTGTTTACTTGTTAATATCTGCTTACTTTTGTTGATAATTACTGTATAAAACGTGGTTTATCAACAGTCAAAATTTATGTTTTCAAGGTTACGTTTTTTTGACATTTTTTTTGAAAAGTTTTCATCACTAATCAACAATTTATAACAACAGTATGATGAATGAATTTATACAGTTAAACATAATTGAAAAATTGTTAATATCTGTTTATTGTACAATTAATCAATTTCTTATATTAAATTATTATGTTAATTTACAGTTGAAAAAAACATGTTTTTTAAATATCCAAATATTTCAGAGGTAAAACATCAAACATTTCAACAGCGCTATATATATATTAACATTAATAATTTAAATAAATATAATAATAAGGAAAAGTGTTAATACGAATATAGAAATGGATTACAGAAAAGAAATTCTAAAATTGAAAAAACAAAAAAATGCACTTTTACTTGCGCATTTTTATCAAATTCCCGAAATTCAGGATTTGGCAGACTATGTAGGCGACAGCTTAGGCTTGGCGCAAAAAGCTTCCGAAGCTCAATGCGATATGATTGTTTTTGCCGGCGTTCATTTTATGGCGGAAACCGCAAAAATGCTTAATCCCAACATTCCTGTTATTCTACCTGATTTAAATGCAGGATGTTCATTGGCTGATTCCTGTCCTTATGACGAATTCAAAATTTTCAAAGAACAGCATCCTGATCATTTGGTAATCAGTTATATCAATACTACAGCTGCTATTAAAACACTGACTGATGTGGTTTGTACTTCAGGCAATGCTGTTCAGATAGTAGAATCATTTCCCAAAGATCAAAAAATAATTTTTGCCCCCGACAAAAATTTGGGAGGTTATATTAACCGAATTACGGGTCGCAATATGGTGTTGTGGAATGGAACCTGCGAAGTACATGATATACTAACCACTGAGGCCATCTTAAAGCTAAAAGAAAGTTATCCGGATGCTCAGGTTATTGCCCATCCAGAATGTAGTGCACCTATTTTGGAGTTAGCAGCCTATATTGGATCTACCACTGGGATGATTAAATATACCCAAAAGGATCAATCAAAAAAATACATTGTGGCTACCGAATCAGGTATTTTGCATCAAATGAGGAAACTTTCGCCGGAGAAAGAATTTTTAATAGTACCTTCCGATGCTACGTGTTCATGCAACGATTGTCCGTATATGAAAATGAACACCTTGGAAAATCTGTATTTGGCTTTGAAAAATGAAAAGCCTTGTATATCTTTAGACGCTGAAATAATTGAGTTGGCTAAACAGCCCATTGTTCGTATGTTGGATATTTCTAAAAAATTGAATATTATATAATTAAGATACTGTAAATGAAAAATAATGTAGTTATTGCTTTGGTTATTTTTTTGCTAATGGCAGGATCTTCTTGTTCTACCAAGGTGCTATATACGCGTCAAATTAGAAATAATCTTTTGGAGAATCAATTGAAAGAGAGCGAAGTGCAATATTACAATTCAGGTAAGATTGTATTGCAACGCAATCTCTCCTATGCAGAAACTCAAATTGCACGTGGGCAAATCAAATACGAAAATGGGCAATACATTGAGGAAATTGTTATTCCAAAAAGTACACCAGGCGTAGCGGTGAGTCAAGGAAGAGATTTTATAGATGTGTCGTTTGAACAAGGTGAAAATAGACAGTTGCGTTTTAAATGCAATCCTGATGGGGTTTATCAAATTACTGCTTTAGCTTGGAAAGATAATTATGGCCAAGTGAAATACGATACTACGTATTACTACATGAATACTGCATCTGGTAAGGCAGTTTTACAGGTTGAAAAAGATTATGTAAGTAAGTATCAAAAACAAAAGAGAGTGTTAAAAGGCAGAACGGTGTCTTCAGGATATGAATAAATCATTGGTTATTTTGTTTTTTGTTTTGGGTATATTTCAATTGTCTTTGTATGCTCAAACCGAAGGAAAAATAAATCCGGATGGATATAATATATTTTATTCAACCGATAGTGTTGTGGTTAGCGAAGGTCCAATGCGGTCTGGTAAGCCTGATGGATATTGGAAAAATTATTACTTAAACGGTATTTTAAAATCCGAAGGAAATCGAAAGGATTTTTTATTGGATAGTTTGTGGCGATTTTATGATGAGGAAGGTAAACTTACTCTTGAAATAGAATATCTACAGGGAAAAAAGAATGGCTATAGAACTACTTATCAGGGCGATGAAATTACCCGCGAACATTTTGAAGAGGACATAAAACAGGGGGATTCGTATTTGCTTTATGCAAATAATAGCGTGAAATCGAAAATTCCATTTGTCAATGGTTTGGAAGAAGGGATAGCCCGCGATTACGATGAAGAGGGCAATTTGATTCAATTGGTTCACTACAAAAAAGGCTATGTTATCGAAAGAGAACGCATTAATAGATTCAATTCCAACAAGCAACGACATGGTAAGTGGAAATGGTTTTTCGAAGATGAGTTTACCGTTAAAATGGAAGGGAGCTACAAAAATGGTTTAAAAAATGGGTATTGGAAAGAATTTGATAGGGATGGAAACTTGATTTCTGCAACCAAATTTGTTGATGGAGAAAAGCAAGAGAAAGCAGAAGAATTGGTCAAGTTGGATGTACGAACCGATTATTATCCTGATGGACAGGTTAAAGTAGTAGCAACATATACAAAAGATGGTGTTCCTGAAGGTGTTCGACGTGAATATAACCCAGAGGGAGAAGTTGAAAAATCGTTTATTTTCCGAAAAGGTCGTATTATGGCCGAAGGTATATTTACAGAGGCTGGACAACGTCAGGGTATATGGAAGGAATATTATTCTGATGGCAAACTTAAAGCTATCGGAAGGTATTCAGATGATAAAAAGGAGCAGCTTTGGAAGTTCTATTATCGTTCCGGACAATTGGAGCAAGTAGGAAAATACGTTGCTGATCAGCCTGATAGTTTATGGCGTTGGTATCATACCAATGGAAATTTGCTTAGAGAGGAAAATTTTATTCAAACTTTGCCCGATGGACTTTATACTGAATTTGACCTTCAGGGGAATATCATTACTTCAGGAGATTATATTGAAGGCAAAAAGGAAGGGTTCTGGATACTCGAAATGGGTGGTTATCGTGAAGAAGGTGACTATAGCGAGGGATTAAGAACAGGTTTATGGAAATCATATTTTGCTGATGGTGAATTGGCTTTTGAAGGAAAATTTGTTGACAATCTTCGCAATGGTAAGCACAAGTGGTGGTGGCCAAATGGCAAATTGAAAAAAGAAGCAACTTTCGTTATGGGTCGTCGAAGTGGAGAAATGAAAAAATACAATCAGGACGGGAGTTTGCTCATTGTAGTTACCTACAAGGGCGGCAAAGAAGTTAAGTACGACGGTTTGGAAGCAGATTTAGATGAATAATTTCATTTAAGAACGAGTCTAAATAGGTAACCATTGTATGCCATGCATGCATTATTTATATCTTCGCCAAGATAAAAATATCACATTTAACGACAATATATTTAACATTATACACTACACATGAAAAAATTAATTTTTAGCTTAATGATGCTTGCCATCGTAGCTGTTGCTTGTCAAAATCAAACAAAAAAAGTTGAAAATTCTCAAAATGAATCGCTCGCAGCTGTTGCAGATGAAATTGCTGTGGTTAATGTAGCTGATTTTGATCAGGAAGCTGGAAACTACGTTGGTAAGAAAATCCAGATGGAAGGAACCATTGATCATGTTTGTAAACATGGCGGTCAACGTGCTTTTTTAGTGAATACAGATTCTGATGCACGTGTTAAATTAACTCCTGACGAAACACTTGCTGCTTTTAATACCGAAATGGAAGGCAATCAAGTGATTATTACCGGAGTAGTAGAAGAACAACGTATTGACGAAGCTTATATCATGGAGTGGGAACAGGAGATTAAATCAGGTGTTGTTGCTGCTGACGATAAAGGCGAAGGAAGTCATTTGGGTGGAAAAGTTGAAAAAGGTGGCGAAGGTGCCGATATCGACGAAGAAATGGAAAAAGTGAATCATTTGCGTCAAAAATTGATTGACTCAGGTAGCGATCATTTGTCGTTTTACTCAGTGATGTGCTCTTCGCTCAAAGAAGTTACTGCTCCTAAAGAAGCTATTGATAGCGAAAACTAATCCATTCTAATTACTTCTTTCATGAGTTTTAAATGGCGCAAATGGAACAGGGCCGTCCATCGTGATTTCGGCTACTTGTTCTTTGGAATGACATTGATTTATGCCATATCCGGAATAGCAATTAATCATATTAAAGATTGGAATGCCAATTATATAGTAGTTTCTGAAGATATTCAGGTTAGCGTATCGGAAGATAAACCCGATAAAGGAACCATAAAAAAATGGTTGGCCGAAATCGACGAAGAAGGTAGCTATAAAAGTCATTATTTTCCTAACAATGAAATGCTCAAAATCTTTATTGATGATGGTACGGTTTACATCGATTTAGAAAATGGGGAAGGTTTACTTGAAAAAACAACCCGTAGACCCTTGTTCCGTGAGGTGAATTATTTGCATTATAATCCCATTAAATATTGGACTTGGTTTTCAGATATCTTCGCAGGAGCACTAATTGTATTGGCTTTTTCAGGATTATTTATTCCACGTGCTGAGCATGGTATTACGCGCCGTGGTGCATGGATGGCTATACTTGGTGTTATAATTCCACTGATTTATTTAATGATATATTTTTACTAGGCCATGAGTGAGTACCTCGTCATATTGATTTTCGTTTTGTGGTATGCTTTTTCTATGATAGTATCAGAGACATTGGGAAAGAAGAAGAGAATGGGCGTACAATGGTCATTCTTCCTTTGTATGGTCTTTTCTCCTGTCTTGGGCTACATTGCCCTATTGTTAAGTCCTGATGCACTAAAAGACGCGAAATAGGGCTGACGCAATTCCATCTGCCATTATTTTTCCTTTGTTGGTTAATTGATAGCTATTGCCTGTTTGAGTAACCTGGTTATTTTCAATAAAGGGTTTTATCTGATTTTCGAAATAGTTTCGATAGGTTGGACCATATACGTTTGTGATATGTTCGGTATCACAACCCCATGAAGTACGTAAACTGGTCATCACGTATTCGTTATATTGCTGATCTGTAGTTAGAAACTCCTTCTCAAGTAATTGATTATCTATAGTTTGTGCTTCACAATATTGTTTCATGTTCTTTACATTCCACTGACGAGTAACCCCATTAAACGAATGCGCCGAAGGTCCTATACCCAAGTAATGACTTCCTAACCAATAAATACTGTTGTGTTTTGAATAGTATCCCTCACGGGCGAAATTGGAAATTTCGTAATGAATAAATCCTTTCTTTTCCGTTTCTTCAAGCAGAATTTCAAAATGTTCGACCGTATGATCTTCATCAACAGGAGTCATTTTTTTGTTGTTAATTAAAACTTCCAGATTGGTTTTAGGCTCTACTGTAAGGGCGTAAGAAGAAAGATGTGGTAAACCGAAATCGAAAAATAGTTGAAGATTTTTTCGCCATTTTTCTGTGGTTAGCGTGGGAATACCATAGATGAGATCGATGGTCATGTTTTCATAACCTAAATCAAGTGCATTTTCTATGGCTTTTTGTGCATGTTTACCAGTGTGAATTCTATTGAGATACAGTAGATCATCATCAAAAAAACTTTGAATACCCATACTAAATCGGTTGATGGGGGTTTCGTTTTTTAATGCTTTCAGATATTCATGCGTTAAATCGTCGGGATTGGCCTCAAGTGTAATCTCAACATTGGGGTTTACCTGGAAGTTGGTCTTGATTTCTCGAATAATAAAATTAATTTCATTGGTAGTCAGCATAGAAGGCGTACCACCGCCAAAATAAATGGTGTTTACTATTTGATTATTAAGATATTCAACCCGTTGCTCCAATTCCTTTTGTATCGCTATTATAAAAGCATCACGGTACTTTTGGGAAACAACTGTGTAAAAATTACAGTAATGACATTTCTGACGACAAAAGGGAATATGTATATAGATACCAGCCATTGTAATTAGTTTTATCAGCTGGCAAAAGAAGTGAAATATTGGATGCCAATGAGATTAATACTGATATTACAAGAAATTGTCCAGTGTTTCTTCGTTAAGGTCTTTTGGTTTTTCAGCAAAAATAGTAGTCTCGGCAATTTTTTTTATTTTTCTAACAGACTCATTATTGGCATAATAGTTTATGTATAGAAATACATTATCAACCGTATTGATTACATTACCTTCTTGGTCACTAAACCTATATTCAAATTGGTCATCCTTTGTTACAATATCAGGAAAATGATTAAGAAGTTTCTGAATAATTTTTTGCTTGTCCTTAGTTGTTAGTAATGAAGACTCACTTGATATTTTGGTGGTAGCAGTAATAAACACCCCATTAACAAAATGCAATTGGATTAGTAAACCATAATTTTCAATATTTTTTCGGTAATAATAAATTTGATGTCCTGCAATTTGTTCATCATGATCAAAAAAGTACGATTCTTCCCCAAATTGTTTTTCAATGGTCTTAAGGAGGATGTTTTCCAAAGATATACCTTGAAAATTAATTTTGTGATTGGTTTTAATTGGTGCAGTTACGTTAAAAACTTCTTTTAAATCAGTGATGTTTTGAATTTGATTTTCACGATTGTAAAATGATGAATTTTTCGTTGGATTTTTCTTTTTTTGTTTACGGAAAAACGAAAGCATGGATCAAAAATTTAGGTTTAAAACATATTACACTATTATCGATGTAAGCAAATGTTTGTCAAAAATACGCAATGATTTTTGTTGTGCGATTAAAATGAAATAAATTATGTCGAAAATATCTTTTTTATCTCTAAAAAAAAGACTGTAATTAAAAAGATTGAAATAAGTAATGCATTTATAAACAGATGAATAACTATGGATGATACAATAATGGTTTGGGACATAAAATATAACCCCACAGCTAGCACCGAATAAAATATAAGCTTAAAATACTGGTATTTAATTCTGAAAACCCTATACCCCCATACAAAGGAAACCAACATGATGAATAAGTAACATGCAAAGTTAGCCCAAGCGGCTCCTATATAGCCGTATTTTGGTATCCATATGATGTTGAGTACGATGGTTATTATACTGCCAATAATCGCTATAATAGCCCCGTAAAGGGTTTTGTTGGTTAGTTTGTACCAGACCGATAGGTTATAAAACACGCCCAGGAATAATTTAGCGATCAGAATAATTGGGACTATCGCCAAACCAGCCCAAAAGGCTGGACCAATAAAATACTTGAATACATCAATAAATAGCATTACTCCTAAAAATATAATCCAGCAAAATATGACAAAATAGGTGAGCACTTGACTATAAATTTGTTTTGAATCTTTTTTATCTGCTTCCGCAAAAAAGAAGGGCTCTGCAGCATAGCGAAACATTTGTATAAAAAGCATCATAATTATGGCAAGTTTATAACTTGCACTATATATGCCCAATTGTGCATCTGCTGTAATCTGGTCAGGAAGGAAGTGTTTGAGCAGAATTTTGTCCGCTACTTCGTTAATCATTCCTGTTAATGAAATAATTAATATGGGTAGTCCGTAAATCAACATTTTTTTAAGAAGTGGTTTGTTGATGCTTATTTTAAAACCTTTTAATTCCGGTAGCAGCATCAGCAAGGTTGAAAAACTCCCCAATGTATTGGCAATGAATACAAAGGTAACTAAATTGGTACTGTTGTAAATGGGGAGTTTAGTCAAATTATCTCCTGCTATAGCAGGAATTATCCATAGAAAAATCAAATTAAAAACAATGGTAATCACCACGCTAAGCACCCTGATGGTTGAAAATCTTTTTGCCTTGTTTTGATATCTAAGTTGAGCGAAGGGTAATGATGTAAACGCATCGATGGCAATGATAATTCCGATATAGATGATATATTCTTTATTGGCAGGATAATTAATTCCTCTTGCGATGGGGTCCAGAAAAAGCAGGACCACTATAACGAACAAAGCAGAAGTTATCAGCAAGGAAGAAGTGGCCGTATTAAATACATCTGAGGGGCGATTACTTTTGCTTACAAACCTAAAAAATGAGGTCTCCATTCCGTAAGTTAATACTACTAGTAAAAGTGCAACCCATGAATACAGTACGGTTATTTGTCCATATTCGGCCTGATCGAAAACCATATAGGTATAAAATGGAACCAACAAATAATTTAAAAAACGTGGAAGCATCGTGCCAAGTCCATAAATGGCGGTTTCGCCCGCAAGGCGTTTGATTGGGTTTAATGGCTTTTTCACGCGTCAAAATTAGCCAATTTGGCTTTGAGCTGTTTAGGCTTTGGCATTTTTATCAAACAAAGTTTTTGTTTATCTTTCGGATAAATTAACGTTACTAATATGATGTTGCACACAAAAGGTCTTTCGCATAGTCATCTTAATGAATGGGTTTTCCGCAACCGGGGATTGGTAAATGTAATTAAAACAGGTATCACTGGGGGTTTGATTTATTTACTCGTCTTTTCTTTTGATATTCCCTATGGCTTATGGGTTGTGGTAACAATTTTTGTGGTGATGGGACCAATTCCTCAGCTGGGAGGTGCAATTAATCAGGGAATGAACCGGATTTATGGAACCATTGTTGGAGGTTTGCTTGGCTTTCTAGTTTTCATTGTATTTGGGCATCGCGTTGTTGTTGATGCACTTTTTATCCTGTTGGCACTTATTGTTTTGAGTTTATACACCTTTCCTAAAAGTCCACAGGCTACTATTGTTGCGATAATAACTTTTGTATTGGTAATCGGTACTCCGCATGGTAACATCGAAGTGGCTTTGTGGCGAAGTGGTAATGTGGCTTTAGGAGGTATTATCGGGTTGTTTTCTTCTTATCTATTTTTTCCAATACTTGCCAGCCGGGATTTTCACGCATATACTCTAAATATTCTCAATGAGCTTACTGAATTGTATGCTATTCAAACCCGGTCCACCTCTTTTGATCAGAATGAGATTAATACCCTCTTGGGTAATATTGTAATCAATATACAAACACACCGTGCACTCGTTAAAGATGCAATTAGAGAAAGCCAGATGTTTAAGAAAAATCAGGAAAAGCTATATTTGGTTATTCAATATGAGCGCCGACTTTTAAGTGTTTTAGAATTGCTTTTTGATTCGCCACTATCTAAAAATCAGGATGTAAACATTAACTTACAATTTCAGCTGATCAAACATCAGCAAGAAGCTATATTGAGCAACTGTAATGCTTTTATCTCCGCTTTCGAATCAAGAAATATGATAAATATAGAACCCGTGGATTTTCATTTGGATCAGGTTTTAAAAGAGCTAAAGCAACAATCTTCCTCAGATGTTTTTAATACAGGTTTAGGACCTTTTGCCTACGTATGGCTTAATTACCAATTTGCGCTTCAGTTTAAAAACTTGCGCCTTCTTTTGGATCATTTGTTTATGAAACAACAGGATTAGATTTTTTTTTATCTGCCACAGGAAAGATCATGTTGAAAGTAGTTCCCATACCAGGATGTGAAATAAACGATATGTGACCTTTATTTTCACCTACAATGGATTTAACAATGGCAAGTCCAAGTCCAGTACCACTCGTTTTGGTAGTGAAATACGGCTTAAAGATATTTTGTTGTACTTCTTCGGATATTCCTTTGCCGTTATCTTCTATCGAAATGGTTACTTGATTGTCATCACTTGAACAAGTGATTATAATTGTTTTATCAGTTTGATCTGTAAAGGATTGAACTGCATTTTTAATTAAATTATTCAGTACCCGAATAATATCTTTTTCAACCGCTAAAATTGTACAAGTAGGGTCTGTGAATTCTGTTATAAAATTTATTTCTGGGTTATTATTGAAAAGTTGTACTACACCCACAATCAAATTGTTAATCTGTATTAGTTCATATTGTTTGGTGCTGGATTTGGCCACGTCTCCGAACATTTCGGCCACATTATTAAGTGTTTCAATTTGTTCAATGAGTGTTTTTGTGGTTCGTGATAATCTATCTTGAAAATCGGGATGTTTTTCAATAAAAGCTTTTTCCAGATATTGTACATTTAGTTTCATTGGGGTTAGCGGATTTTTTATTTCATGCGCTATCTGTTGCGCCATTTCACGCCATGTACTTTCTCTTTCCGAATCTTTGAGTAACTCAGCACTGGATTCCAATTTTTCAACCATTTGGTTGTACTGACTTATGAGTTGACCTATTTCATCGTTGTTTTTCCAATGAATGGATTTATTAGGTCGATCGATTTGCATTTCAGCCATTCGTTGTTGTAATATTAACAGCGGTTTAGTTAAAACGCGTGCTAGAATGATAGAAAAAATAATACCAATTATACCTATGAGGACTGTAATATTAATAAAATTAGCGAGAAGTGATGCAAATGTGTTTACGATCTCTGACTGTCGAGCAAAAAATGGAAGATTGATAATAGCTGCTGGAGTATTGCCTGATAGAAATAGCGGAATGTAGGCCGAATAAAAGGATAAGGACCCTATTTTTTCCTTGGTTACGAAAGATAATTGATGATTAATCATCAAGGCATGATAGGCCTCTGGGTTGATCATATTCGAAAGCAAACCCATTTGTTCCATTTCGGGTCGCGATGTTGCTGCCAGGGTTCCTTCTGGAGTGTAAAGATTGATGTCTGAAAAAAAAACCAAGGAGAATTTTTTTAATAGATTTTCGAGTATACCATTCTCATCATCAGTAAATACAACTTGATTTCCCAATTTATGCTGCAACTCAATAAAAACCGAATATGTTTTTTCTTCTAATTGTTTTTTTGTGGTATTTTCCGCATTGTTTTGCATATACAACATTGTGATTATTGCAAGTAACACAGTAGTAAAAATAATAGTACCAATAATTAGAAATTGTAGCTTTGTTCGAAAAGTAATCAATTGAAAAGACTTGTTCCCAATGAGATACATTATCATATACGCCAGGGCTATCGTGAATGAAAATAATAGAAACAAAATGGAGAAAGGAAAAATGGTTTCGGTAATATTTTTAGTGGGTATGCTCACCATTATTGTTTCGTTTTCCTGTGGTTGACGTGTGAAATGTTTATAATTCTTAATTATTGAATACGTATTGTTATCGCTCGAAATCATATTTGTATCTAGAAGCATAGGGTATTTATAATCTCCAAATTTGTACACTAGTGTTTGGTCGTAATATCTAGCATAGGAAGTATTTGAAAGATTTAATGTTTGTGCATTCTGATCGATAATCAATTCTGGATAGCCTAAACCTTCTGGTACATATGATGCTACAAATTCGAAATAGATGGTTTTGTGGTAGGTATTTTCCATAAAGTCAATATATCCCAGGTAATATATATTCTCTGTTGTGGTATTAATTAAAAAAAGGTTGGATTCTGAAACTAACTGTCCGGAAGTTGCAATTAAATCCGAAAAATAATTGTTGCACGAAACAAATTCATTTTCGCCTGCGATTTCCAAAAAGTCAGTTGAATCGCAAATGGTTAATTGAATATTGTACTTGGTTGATATATGATTTATGTAATTTTCTATGAGGTAGTTTTCTATTGAATCATCTTGAATTTGATGTTTTTTTACAACAAGTTTTTGGAGCAACGAATCCGCTTTAATTTTGTTTATCAAATTGGAGAATTTAAACTCAATAAGTGGATCGCTTTTTTGGGCCAGCATCGTGGCAGTATATGCTTGAATTTGATTTTCCTTGTGAACTTGGGCTGTGTTTATTGTGTAGGCAGATGTTATCGCTAATAGCGTTATTGTAATGAATGTCGAAATAAGTACTGAACGTTTTTTGTTGGTATAAAATTTGAACAATAGGGTGCTTAAAATTGTAGTAAAAGCAAGCATAGTGATTATTAAAAATGTTCCTTTTAATACAATGAGCATAACTAGTCCTAATAAACTAATGATAAATATTATTGGATTTTTGTTTTGTGAATTTATGTTGATTAGCGAGAATACCTGAATCAAGCTGAATGATACTATATTTATCAACCAGATCAATAGTATTTCTTTCCAATGGGTGCTTACGTTTAGTAATATTTCCGGGGTCATCGAAAAATCATTGTTCAGAAATATCGTTAATACATCATGAAAGGTAAAAACGATAAACGCAATTGAAAAGCTTATATGTATGGCAAGTATTAAATTTGGTCTTTTCGATTTGGCTATTAAATCTTGTGTCAAAAGTAAATACGACAGCAAAATCCAAATAATGGAAAAATTGATGATTGTATCACCCAACGAATTGAGCAAACTTATAGGGCTAATATTATCTGTGAAAATTGAACAATGTGCATGATAAGGAACAAGTTGAAAATATTGACTGACCAAACGAACAGAAATAATAGCTATGATACTTGTAACAAACCTTAACCACGATGATGATTTAGTAGGATCAGATTTAATTTTGATACCGTTCATCCAAAGAAAAACTAGGAGGTAAACTAGTACTTGGATGATTATAAGTAAGATTTGTGTGGGAATTGAAAAAGGAAAATTATTATCGGCCAGATAATACAATTTGTATATCCCGGGATCTTCTATAGTAATTTCTTTTACAGAAGAATTTGTTTTTGATCTTTTTAGTGAGAAATATCCTCCAGTCGTAAAAATGTCACTCGTTTCTGTTTTAAGCAGTGAATTGGCAACTTGATACTCTGTTTGAAGTTGTTTTAATACGTTTATTGACCAGCCATTATATTTTTCCTGATGCAAAAGGAATATTCCGTTGTTTAGTTGCAAAATTGTATCCCCCTGAGAATTGAATATTTGAGGGTCGACTTGATCTACGGTATGTGTATTCCAAAATCGTAGCGTATCAAAGTGATAAACAAAGTATATAAAGGGATGTAAATCAGTTATTAAAGACACGTTATCCCAGTGAATATTGTGTTTACTTTCTTTAATCGAATTTTTTACATATTCTGATGCGTTAATCAGATTAAGTCTCTGAATATCAATTGATAATGCAATTCTTTGGTTATCTGTTTCGTTTGAATTCCCTTTTTCAGATAAAAATCCAATGGTCAAATAAATGAATGATAGTAGAAGAACCAATACAAAATATGTAACATGAAATTTTGAATTTGTATTTTGGTGCTTTTTTAACATGAACTCACTTTTTATTTTTTTAGGTTTTTAAAACAAAAATCATGCTTGAATAATTATTGGTTTTTGATGCCAAAAAATTCGATTTTAGTCCTTGGTAAATTGCACGAAAAAAAATCAACTTATTCTGCAAATATTTTTCACTTAACAAACTAACATAATATGCATCCATTTTCATGGGTACCATTTCAACCAAATTGAGCTCATTTCTTTTTGCTACTTCCTTAATTGATTTTGATGAAAAATGGTGAAGGTGACGGGGAACATCCAGAGCAGCCCAATATTTCCCATAATATTTAGCATCAGGCGAATTGATATTTGGAACTGCAATGAAAATAGTTCCATTGGGTTTTAGAAGTTTCTTGATTTGACTAAGTCTTAAATTGAAGTCAGGAACGTGCTCAAGAACATGCCACATTGTTATAATGTCAAATTTTTTCGCGGTTAGGTTCGGAAGCTTTTCTTCAGGAAATATTTCCAGTTTGTATTGTTTAATGGCAAAATTTCGGGCTTCAAGATTTGGCTCTATACCTTGTACCTGCCAATTTTTATTCGAAAAGTAGTTTAGTAATTCTCCTGTTCCGCAACCAATATCTAGTATTTGTCCGTTAGATTTGTATTTTGATACAAGTTTGTATTTCCGTTTTAAATTGATATTTCGCAATATTTGATACAATGAATTAATGGCACCTTTTTTGGCTGCAGTATGCGATAAATAGTTTTCTGATTGATAATATTTGGGTAAATCTGAAGGTTCCGGAATAGGGTAGGTCATGGCAAATGAACATTCGCTACAGGTTAATATATCGAATGTTTCATTGGTAAGAAAGTAATCCTGCGTGCTAATAGTCCTTATTATTTTATTTGAACTGCAGACTGGGCATTGTGTTATTTTTTGATTCATAGGTTAAATGTTTCACGTGAAACAATGGTGGAATCATCTTCCTAAATATACTAAAAGTACATTGATATCTGAAGGTGATACTCCACTAATTCTTGATGCTTGGCCAATGGTTTTAGGTCGGATTTTAGTTAGTTTTTGACGTGCTTCAGTTGATAATGATTGTAATTTTAAATAGTCAAAATCATCGTGGATGATTACATTTTCTAGTTTTGAGAATTTTTCAGCCAGGTCTGATTCTTTTTGAATGTATCCTTCATATTTGATTTG
>JBFHGX010000087.1:0-16505 GCA_041582875.1 Bacteroidales bacterium
CAACCCTACCTCATCGTCCTTTCACTTGACGGATTTCGTTGGGATTACCCACTGCAAGCTAGCACTCCTACACTGGATTCTCTTGCCCAAGTTGGAGTTCATGCCAACATCATTCCTTCTTATCCCTCAAAAACATTTCCCAATCATTACGCAATGGCTACAGGGCTGTATCCTGACCACCATGGCATTGTACTCAACTCTTTTTACGCCCAAGATATAGAAAAGCAATACAGACTATCCGACAGAGAATCAGTAACTAATCCTGATTTCTATGCGGGAGAACCTATATGGAACACAGCAGAAAAGCAAGGTGTTAAAGCAGCCACTTTATTCTGGGTAGGCTCGGAGGCTCCTATCGGTAACATCAGGCCAACCTATTGGTCGTCTTACGATCAAAATCTTCCATTTGAATCGAGGATCGACTCTTTATTTGATTGGCTTTCCTTACCAGAGAGTCAGCGTCCGCACCTTATTATGTGGTACTATCACGAACCAGATGGCGTAGGTCATGATTTTGGGCCACATAGCACTAAAACCATTAATGAAATTGAGCAACTCGACCATTACCTAAGCATGTTTTTCGCCAAAATGAAAAAACTTCCAGAATTTGACCAGCTCAATTTTATTGTGACTTCTGACCATGGAATGGGAGAACTTTCCCCCGACAGGCAGGTGATACTGGATGAAGTCATTGACACAGCTTTACTCGAAAGATTTGATGGGTGGAATCCGGTTTGGAACTTAAAAGTAAAACCCGGACAAGAAAAATTGGTTTATAACCAACTCAAATCAAATCCTCACCTCACTGTCTACAAACACGATAGCATTCCTAACCGATTGCACTATGGCACCAACCCACGCACGTATGATTTCACTGTAGAAGCCGACTCAAGCTATAGTATTTATTGGTCGTGGAGAATTGGAGATAGCTATGGAACCCATGGCTACGACAACAAAAATACTGATATGCATGCCATTTTTTATGCCACGGGACCAGCATTTAAAACTGACTTTCAAGGTACACCATTTGAAAATGTAAACCTCTATGCCCTAATGGCCGAAATACTCAATTTAACACCAGCCGAAACTGATGGTAATATTGAAAACACTAAGGACCTACTAATTGAAGACCGCTCTACACATTAATCCACCTCAATGAAAAAGATACTATTTACCCTTCTTATCATAACTACAGGAATTGGGAGTCTATTAGCACAAACATCGCTTTTACAATCTGGTCCTATGTTGGGATACAGTGAAATGAAAGAAGTTGCCATTTGGGTCCAAACGACAAATGAAGCAACCACTTTCATCAAATACTGGGAAAAGAACCATCCTGATCAAATTCATTTTACAAACACTTGTTCAACTACCAAATTGAAAGGTTATACAGCTTTGCTTTTGGCCGACACGGTAGAACCCGGCAATTATTATCAATACGAATTATACATCAATGGGAATAAAATTGAGCTAGAATACCCTACTCAATTTCAAACTCAACCTTTATGGAAATGGCGTACCGATGCTCCGGATTTTAGTTTTGCAATGGGGAGTGGAACCTATATTAACGAAGAAATTTACGATCGCCCTGGAAAAGGATACGGAGATGGTTATCAGATTTTTAACAGCATATTTGAGCATCATCCTGACTTGATGATTTGGTTGGGCGACAACATCTACTTGCGTGAGCCCGACTGGAATAGCTGGACAGGGATTATTCACCGATATACCCACACCCGTTCACTACCGGAAATGCAAGCTTTATTGGCCAATACGCATAATTATTCCATTCTGGATGATCATGATTTTGGCCCTAACGACAGCGACAAAGGTTTTTGGAATCAAAATCAAACACTTAAAGCTTTTGAACTTTTTTGGGCTAACCCATCCTACGGTGTTGCCGATATCAAAGGAGCCATCACCGCTTTTCAATGGAGCGACTGTGATTTTTTCCTTCTGGATAACCGCACCCACAGGAGCCCCAACCGCAGAAAAACCGGCGAAAAAACCCAACTAGGAGAAGATCAGCTTCAGTGGTTATTCGACAACCTGGCCTCCAGTTATGGCACCTTTAAATTCGTGGTCATGGGAGGTCAGTTTTTATCCAATTCAGAAATGTATGAATCATATACCAACTATGGATTTGAAAAAGAGCGTCAACGGATCATCGATTTCATCTATGCTGAAGACATTCAAAATGTAGTTTTCCTTACCGGAGATGTGCACTTTTCGGAAATATCAGTATTAAAAAAAGATGGTGAACCCACCATTTGGGACATTACTGCTTCACCACTCAATTCAGGATCCAACAAAAATGCCCTCCAACAAAACAACACACTGCGTATTCCTGAATCGGTTATTACAGTCCGAAACTATACACTTGTGAGTGTTGTAGGGCCAAAAAAGGAACGAACCCTTCAAATTCAATATTTTGATGGAGATGGGCAATTATTGTTTGATTACGATATCATTCAGGAAAACTAGTCGACTTTCAATTTGTTCATCAACCAATAATCAGCAATAACCAGTGCAGCCATGGCTTCCACTATTGGAACAGCTCTGGGCACAACGGTTACATCATGGCGACCTTTTCCTTTAATGAGTATAGGATTCCCTTCGTTATCAATTGATTTTTGAGATTGCATCAGTGTAGCTACGGGTTTAAAAGCCACCCGAAAAAAGATATCCTCACCATTGCTTATGCCACCTTGAATGCCCCCTGAAAAATTTGTTTTGGTACGGACTTCATTGTCTTCTACAAAAAACACATCATTATGCTGTGAACCTGTCATCGACGCTGCCTTAAACCCACTTCCTATTTCAAAACCTTTTACAGCGTTTATACTCATCATGGCTTTAGCTAATTCTGCATGAAGTTTATCAAAAACAGGCTCTCCTATTCCTGGCGGTACTTGCTTAATCACACAGGTTATTTCTCCGCCAAGTGTGTCACCTGATTGTGCCGCATGCAAAATAGCAGCCTCCATGTCCGCAGATATTTCATTATCAGGACAACGTAGCGGTGAATCTTCGGTTTTTTCCAGATTCAGTTCAAGATAGGATTTGTCAGTATTTACATTTCCTATCCGGCTTACATAAGCAACAACAGCCATGCTTTGCTGAAACAAAAATTGTTTTGCCAACGCACCGGCGACAACACGTGAAATGGTCTCGCGAGCCGAAGCACGTCCTCCTCCGCGATGATCACGGATTCCATATTTAACCTGATAGGTATAGTCGGCATGCGATGGCCTAAAAGCCTTTTCCAAGTGATTGTAATCTGCAGATTGGTGATCCGTATTTCTGATAATAAAAGCAATAGGTGTACCCAAACTTACTTTGTTATAAAATCCTGAAAGAAACTCAACTTCATCCTTCTCGTGACGACTACTAACAAATTTAGATTGGCCCGGTCGACGACGTATCAACTCGGCATTGATTTGATCCATATCAATGGTTAACCCTGATGGAAATCCTTCCAAAACTCCGCCAATGGCTGGACCATGTGACTCACCAAAAGTAACCAAACGTAAAAATCTTCCAAAAATATTACCTGCCATATCCCTTTTTATCCATTGATTGATTAACTTTGTAAAGCTACATTTTTTTAAAACCCTAGCCCTTTAAATCATGATGATTCGCAATTTTATTAAAACGATGGTCTTTTTACTGATCATTTTCGCCACGGGATGTTCATCAACCAGCAGTGTTCCCAGTTACAAAATATCGGATTTATTTAAGTCGTACTGCTATTTTGAGTCTGGAAGTTCCTGGACATACACTAATGATTCAACACCATCTACCGACAAAGTTACCATTTCTGAAATCAATGAATCTACCAGATTTGAACCTTCTACAGATGATTATAGATACCAAGCCATTGAAATCAGTTTAGATGATAACCCACTCAACATGACCCTTTTTGAATTAACCGCAGGAACAACTCAAGTTGAAGCCGGTAAAATGAATTCCCTGTTTAGAATGTATTTAAAAGATGGCAGCTATTATCTGGTTTTTTCGCCTCAATACCCATTGGGCGAGGAAATTTCTTTGGGAGAAACTATTGGAAGATACACCAATATTGAAATTCTGAACACCATGACAATTTATGATAATACTTACGAATCTGTTTATCACACACGGGTGATTATGGATGCAACAGGTTCAGAGTACCACTATTATATTGCAAAAAACTACGGATTAGTTCGCTTTACAGTTTCTACTTCACAGGAGCAATATTCATACAGTCTAAAAAGCAGTTCACTCAACCAATAGAAGAAAATGAAGAAAAAGAAAAAAAGCCGGAATCAATCCCGGCCTTTTTATTTAGTCTAACACTTTCATTTTAGCTTTAATCTCCTCGAGCTCTTTTTTTGCACGCTCAATTTTATTCTCAAACTCTTGCTTCAATTTATTGGCTTGTTTTGAAGCAGAGAAGAATCCGATATTGTTTTCCCATAAAGCCACATCATCCTGGAGATGTTTCATTTTTATAGCCAATGTAGTGCGCTCTTTCGACAATTTCCGATTGGCTTCAGGACCAGATTTAAGCATTTCAACACGACTTCTAAAGTCAGCTGTAGAAGCTTCCATTCTGCTCAAATCCATTTTATTGATAAGTTTATCAACGGCTTCGCGGTATTCGCTTTGAATTTTATCCTTCACATGGAATGGCACATGTCCTATCTCAACCCAAGCACGTTGGAATCCTTTAAGCGCATTTAAATTGGCTGATTTTTCAGTCTCCACTTCAAAAGTGTTGATATTTGAAATGATATCCTGTTTTTTCTTAAGATTTTCTTCCTCAAAACCATGCTGGTTTTTAAAGTGAGCTGATTTTCTTTCGAAAAACGCATCACATGCTGCCCTGAAACGTTTCCAAACTTTATCAGAATGCTTTCTGGGAACGGGTCCTATTTTTTTCCATTCCTTTTGCAGATTTATTAAATCACGGGTGGCTTCTTTCCAGTCTTCACTTTCCGAATAGGATTCTGCACGCACACATAAGTCAAGCTTGAGATTATAATTATTAAGTTGCTGATCTTTTAATTCACTCAAATACGCCCTGCGGGCAGTAAAAAAGTTATCTAAACGAGATTTGAATTCTTTCCAAATTTCATCATTTTGATCCTTGGGCGCACGGCCTATAGTCTTCCAAACACGAACAATCTCGTTAAACTTATCTGTCTTAGCTTGCCATTCTTTTAATGATTCTGGCATGCTCACCAATAGTTCATCGGTCTTTTCAACCAAGGCCTTTTTGGCCTCCAAATTCCCAAGTTGCTGATCCTGAATTTCTTTATAATGATCTTTTCTGCGTGAATTTATTTTATCTGAAGCAGCTTTAAAACGCTCCCAAACATCCTCTTTTACCTCGGATGGTACAGGCCCTATTTCACGCCACTTTTCATGATACAACTGCAACATTTTAAATGACTTTATAATAGAAGTCTCAGCCAAAAGTTCTTCAGCTTTTTCACAAAGCTCCAACTTCTGCTCCAGATTCTTCTTCATATCTAAATCACGCAGTTCTTTATTAATCCTTACTTTATCAAAGAATTTCTCAACAAGAAAATGGTAATTTTGCCAAAGGTTTCTCAACTCGGTAGCAGGCACCATACCTATTTCCTTCCAAGCATCCTGCAGGTTTTTAAACTCATCATATGTTTTTTTAAGCGTTTCCTCAGAGTTTATCAACTCTTTTAACTCTTCAAGCAAATCAAGCTTACGCTGCAAATTGAGATTTTTATCCTTCTCTATTTCTTCCGAATGCTTGGCCTTGTTATGCTTGTAATGATTAAATGCATCTCGAAAACGAATATCAAGGGCATCTTCTCGTGCAACAAAATCCTCTTCTACACCACCTTCAGCCACAAAATCATGACGATCCTTATCTTGTTCTTCTTTAAGTATTTTACGATAAGCAGCATTTATTTTGGTTACTTGAGCCCTAACCGAATCAAAATCACTTTCCTGAACAACTTCCTCAATAAGATCTACCAATTCCAGTTTATTGAGTTCATCATAATCGATGTCCTCCCCTGATAAGTCAAGGTATTCTTCAACAGCTGTAGCCTTTCCATGTAATAATCTTACAATTACCCTACGCTCCGCATAACTAATCTGATGCCCCTCTTTAACAGGAAAGTTTTCATCCACACCTTCAGGTACAACAGGTGCTACAACAGTTTCCTTTTCAACTTCAGTTTTTTCTTCTATTGGCGAATCGGCTTGGCCTTGTAACAAATTTACTATCGTAGATTTCTCTTCTAATGATAATTGAGGTTGGTTTTGATTTTCAACTGATGATTCTACAGTAACAGTCTTCTCCTCCTGAGCCTCAATGTTTTGAGGTGTTTCCGGATTTTGATCGGGTTGCATCTTGGTTTCCATTTAATTTTAATTGTTTGAGTCCGTTGGGCCAATCGACTTACGGTACATAGTTTTCTGAAAAAGTGTTAATTAATCGTATTATTATGGAACAAAAATAGCAAATAAACTGAACAGGCATCACAGTATTCGCTTTAAAATCATTGTTTAATCCGATTCTAATCTCAACCTCTTTCTTAATAATTATATATCCGGCCTCTAATTCTCACCCAATAATCTTCTACAAAATTTCTACCCCCAACCTGCATCGGTGTTTAAATACTCTATTTAAAATATAAAGAGAAAAAGAGAATTATTATATAAGATCAGAAAGAGAAAAGACATTGTTTACTAGCCACTTGCGTAGTTAACACAGGGAAACAAATGAATATATCCCAAATAAAAAATCTTTTATTTAAGCGGGATAGCTCTGCGGATTGAGAAATGAAGAAAACACCAAAGGTCTTCTACCGATAAAATCGTGATTTATTAAAAATCAGATAGCCCAAATTTAATAAAAAGCCCACCTTAGTACCTGGCTGATCAACATAATTTACGCTGGCACTGATCACACCAAAGGGTGGACGGAACACCAATTGTGCTGAAGCTGTTACATACTGATAATCAAAAGATTTACCATAGCTAGCACGAATACCATCCTCAGCAATTAGTATTTTTTGATAGGGTACATAAAGATTGCCGTTGAGTCGCAACTCGAAGGGTGGACTGATTTTCAAGATACCTACCAACCCAATTCCTCCATATGAAGCTGACCGGTAATTCTCTAAAAATCTTGTCTTCATATACTCAATTGGTTCATAGGGTGTAGCCATCAACAAACTCGATAAATAATTCTCAGACAATGGTCGGTTCGAAAGGCCAACATCTGCTGAAACTCCCATAACAAGAGGATTGAGTAATTTCCAATATTCCTTGTATTTCAGCGTAAAATTGTAAAACTGCCGATCATGTTTTTGCTCCATTTGTCCCTGACTAGTGCTGCCAGGAATGGAATGCTCATTTCCTACATAAGCCCCCAAACCAGCAAACAAAAATCTTCCTTTGGATGAAAATTGTTTGTCATTTAGGGTATTGTACTCATACTCAATAAATGGAACTGCAAAATAATAATTTGAAATATCAGAGGTGTCACTGCGCGAAAAATAATTATCCTGATAATAACGGAATCCCTCATTCAGATTACTCAATCCAAGGGACAACATACTGTTGTTACCCACAGGCACAATCCCCGTGATCTCAACATAATTTTCATCACTAATGATATAGGCAGGGAATTCATCCTCAAAGAAATACCTAGCATTGCTAAAATAATTTTTTCTGGAAGTCAGGAAATTAAGTTGTAGCATAAAAGGAAGATGACCAGGAAATTCAATTCGAGCCACTCCTGCAATACTGTTGTAAAAGGTACCAAAATAAGCATTTATTCCGGCATGCTTGGCTGTCTTACCCAAACGCATATAATTTAACCCAATATAGCCTTCATTTACCCCAGAAGATGAAATATATCCGCCAATATCTATAGCCAAAGGATCATTCAAACTCATCTCCAAGCTTAACTCATACCCATTATCCTCTGTATTATAAGTCAAAGAAGGGTATACATTTTTCAAGTTTTCATTTCTTTGGAGTTTAACAAACCTTTGATCAAAACTCTGCAGGGTAAAACCCGGATTTTTTTTCAAGCCTAAGAGTCTTCTAAAATAGTGGGTTTGGGCTTCATTCAATCCATCAAACTCAACGGCGATCACATCCCCAATAGGTTTTCGCTGTATGAAATCCTCTCTTTTTTCATGTATGGATGCAGCAGGATGCGCATGGTTGAGTTTCCGTTTAATTTCAGGAATCATTTTAAGTGCAGCCACATACCCACTATCTATATACTCGTTAATACGCGAGAAATGAAAAATACTCTCCTCCCCTGAAGGTGTTTCAATAAGCACTCCATAAGTTGTGTCCAATGAAAAATCAGCTTTCTGCATCAGCATACTCTGCAACAGCGAAACAACATCATCGGGGTTGGCCTCCGAAAAATTTCTTACTGCTTTACTTCCAATAATAAAATCAGGATTAAATTCGCTTTTAGCAGCATTAACCGGGAAATTATCATAAACACCTCCATCAAAAAGCCAACTTTCATCCACCTTAATGGGACGAATAAACAATGGAAAAGTAATGGAAGCCCTCACCGCTTTGGCAAGATGACCATTTTTTAAAATTACAAGTTTACTGGAATCGATATCTGAAGCTACACAACGGTACGGAATGAGCAGACTATCAAAGTTATAATTAGAAGCAGCGGAGGCTCCCGCAAATGCATTCATCATTTTAAAGTCGATGTACTGCAGATCATACAGTTTAAAGGGCACCTCTAGTCGCAATCCCTTCTTAACATACATTGGAAAAGAAGCAAAGGAAGCATTGGCTTCGTAATGTTGGTAAAAACATACACGTTTATCACTGCTGATCTTAGAAATACCTTCAAAGGCATGATTCGACAACATTATTTGGATTTCATTAGGGCTATAACCCGCGGCATACAATGCGCCAATAAGCGCCCCCATTGAATTTCCTACGATATAATCAACAGGAATACTGTTTTCATCCAATGCCTTCAACACGCCAATATGAGAAAATGCCTTGGCTCCTCCCCCACTCAACACTAGGGCTACCTCTTGTCCCTTTAAGAAAACAGAAGCCATGAGCACCATCCACAACAAGATTTGTCGAATCCAATTCATTGTCAAATAGTTGAATTAAGTAGGTTTTTGCATCGACGAAAGTACAACAATTCTATCGATCATGTATTAGAAACTCACTAGCACCGTAATTTATTGCTTTTGGCAAACAGCCTACAAAATTAGGACAAAATAAAAAAATCAGCAACGGAAAACCGTGCTGATTTTTTTAATACCTTAAAAAAAATACTGAACTCGTTTACACCATTGATAGAGCATGATCGAGATCCGCAATTATATCTTCAAGATCTTCAATTCCAACTGACAAACGAATAAGTTCGTCGGAAATTCCACCTTGTTTGCGAGCTTCAGGAGTTAATTTTGAGTGTGTCATTGAAGCAGGGTGCTGGATTAAGGTTTCGATACCCCCTAACGATACAGCCAACAAAGCCAAATGCACATTGTTCATTACTTTTTTACCGCCTTCGAGTCCGCCAACAACGCCAAATGAAATCATCGCTCCAGGGCCATCCATTTGTTTTAGAGCTAATTCGTGTTGTGGATGCGATTTGAGTCCTGGATACAATATCCATGCTACTTTTGGATGAGCCTCAAGATACTCAGCCACCTTGATGGCATTTTGTTGAGCTTTTTCAATACGAATAGACAAAGTTTTCAATCCACGGCGCGTGAGCCAAGCCTGATGTGGATCCATGTTAAAACCAACATTCATCATCACATACCTAAGTTCGCTATAAATTTTAGGATCTTTGGCCACAACCATACCGCCGACAATGTCAGCATGCCCGTTAATAAATTTAGTCATGGAATGTAAAACGATATCAGCTCCTAAATCTAAAGGTCGCTGTATATACGGACTGCAAAATGTATTGTCAACACAAACCAGTATGTTGTGTTTATGAGCTAATTCGCAAGCAGCTACTAAATCAGTAATTCCAATGGTTGGATTGGCAGGAGTTTCCAAATACAACAATTTGGTATTGGGTTGAATGGCTTTCTCAATTTCTGCAATATGGGTAGCATCTACATAGGTAGATTCCACACCCCATTTTGGGAAAAGCTTTTCCATAATTCCGCGCGAAGGGCCATAAACCGCATTGTGACTGATCATGTGATCGCCTTGCCCTAACAAAGCCATATACACTGTATTTACAGCAGCCATTCCTGATGAAGTAGCTACTCCACCACAACCATTTTCGAGTTGAGCCACAGTTACCTCAAGCTCTTCGATATTGGGATTACCCAAACGGGTATAAATATATCCTTTTTCTTCACCACTGAAGCAGCGAGCTCCGTGATCAGCATCTCTAAAACTAAATGTAGATGTTTGATAAATGGGGGTTACCGCGCTACCCAGCGGATCGCTAATGCCTCCGGCATGAACTAATTTGGAAGTAAATCCTTTATCTTTTGTATCCATGAAATATGTATTATAATGATTAATTAATGGTTTTCATCTTAATGATGGCAATAGTTTTTACCTGATTTAAGCTCTCCTGCAATAAAATCAGCAACTAACTGATCAGGTGTAGCCACCTCAACACCAATGTAAACATTCATGCCTTTAGCGTATAATATTTCGATGGCTTTTGGTCCGATTCCCCCAACCAATAAATCGGTAACTTGCTCACTAACAAGCCAACGTGGTATTACACCTTCTTCGTGAGGAGGTGGATCTTGAGTATATGATTTAACGATTTGTTTGTTTTCAATTTCAAAAAACTGAAAGGTACGGCTATGTCCAAAATGATGCGACAGAGAACCGTTTTCGATGGGAATAGCTACTTTTTTCATACAATGACTAATTTGGAATTATTGTTTTCGTTTTTTTAATACCTCGATATGGTGGTCAGAACCCTGGCGCACCATCCTGATATTACAGTTTATACACAATTGACTACTGCAAGGCACACCAGCCACATGAGGTTCTACATGATCGCAACTTGGGCAAATACAATTCCCACTTTGCCCCATACCATACCCAAACCCTTTACCGGTTCCCCTGAATTTACCAAAAGTATCGCCTGGGGTCTCATGAAAAACACTCACAGTGGTTGACTGACAAACCGGGCAAGATGGTATCTCATCCAGACCTTTAACAACCGATTTAAAAACGCTTTCGCACGAACTACAAGCAAACCATTCATCCTGAAATACCACATTCCCACCACTGATCAACAAACCACGGTTCTCAACAAAAGCCTGAGCAACCTTTTTTCGTGCAGCATGATAAATTCGGGTGAATGTTGGACGTGAAACATTCAACATGCGCGACGCTTCCAACTGTGTTAAATTGAGATAATCAGATAGTCGGATGGATTCATATTCCTCCATATTCATTACAACTGCCTGCGACTCCACAAACTCCCCTCCGGCAGGAATAAACCCTGTTGCAATGGGCGGTTGTTCAAGAGAACGATGTTTCTTCGGTCTGGGCGACATGGTGTCCTATTATTTTGGGCTGCAAAAGTAATGAACTATTGTTCAATATCCAAATATCATACAATAAATAAGGCATCCAAAAGAACTTCAGATGCCTTAACCTATTTTAGTACCTACATGAGATTAGAATGGCCAGAAATTGTTGTCATTCCAAATTTGTTCTTTAAGATCTTCATTGAGTTTGTGTAACAAATGGTGGTGTGTTTTCTCCCAATCGGCCAACATTTGATACAGTGCTTTTTCATTTTTATCAGTTGCTTCAACTGCGCGATCAGAATAAATCTTAATGGCGCGATTTTCAAAATCAATGGCAGCAGAAATGGCAGCAGCTTCGAAACCAGCAGCCGAAATTTCTTTTTTGATCTGTTCGGTCAGGATCTCTACAGCAGTTCCATCTTCAGCAGGTGGAGCATCATTCACCAAAAATTCATGATGTTCAGTATAATTTTTAAACTGTTTTACAAGAAAAGCAACATGCTCATCCTCTTCTTCAGCCATCATTTCAAATATTTTTTGAGCTGATTTACTTTCACTCTGGCGGGCAGCTTGGGTATAAAACGCTTTACCTCTGCGTTCAAGTAAGATGGCTTCTTTTAAAATTTCAATTGATTTATCGATTTGTTCCATGATCCGAATTATTTAAGGTTTTCAGTACAAATTTAGTGCATAATACCCAAATTATAGTAGGGTTTGGCTATTTATTTCGATTCTAAAAGAATTATATAGGGAACCGATCCACATCTCGACTAACACCGTGCAATTCACAACATCACCTGGAGAAGAAACGTCAACGCGTACAGTTGTTCGAATACACGAATACAGCTACATGAAAATAAAGAAGCTCCAATTAAACCAACTTCTTAAGTTCGATCAGTTGCTCCTCAATTACACTTTTACGTGCCTCAGCATCAGATTGCTTTTGACGTTCTTTCTCCACCACTGCAATGGGAGCGTTGTTTACAAAACGTTCGTTAGAAAGCTTGGCTACAACCGACTTCAAAAATCCATAGGTGTACTTTAATTCCTCCTCCAACTTGGCAATTTCTTCTTCCACATTCACTTCTTGCGTAAGTGGAATATAAAACTCCTGAGCACCCACAATAAATGAAATACTACCCTCAGGTTTTTCTGAAACCAATTTAATTTCCTCAATATTTCCAAGCTTGGCCACAACAGGATAAAATTTACAACCAGAATCTTCACCTTCTTGCACCAACAATTGGATCAAATCCTTATTGGGGATATTTTTATCTTTTCGTACCGCACGTACACCGCTTAAGATACTCTCCGCCTTTTGAAATGCTTTCGCCAATTCCTCGTCAAACGTGTCAAAAACAGGCATTTGCGAAATCATGATATCATCTCCCGGCTTACGTTCACGCAACAAATGCCAAACTTCTTCAGAAATAAATGGCATAAATGGGTGCAACATTTTCATGAGACGTTCAAAAAAACCAATGGTAGCCTCCAACGTTTGAACATCAATGGGCTGCTGATAAGCAGGCTTGGCAATTTCAAGATACCAACTACAGAAATCATCCCAAATGAGTTTGTAAGTAGCCATTAAAGCATCAGAAATACGGAATTTTTCAAAATGATCTTCAATGATGGCCAGTTCTTGATTCAGTTTGTTTTCGAACCAGATGATTCCCAACCGATTGCTTTCAGTAGCCGATAATGTTGGATCCACTTCCCAACCTTTAATCAAACGCAATGCGTTCCATATCTTATTGCTAAAATTACGTCCCTGCTCGATGAGCGAATCGTCAAACGGAAGATCATTTCCGGCAGGCGCCGTAAGTAACATACCCACCCGCACGCTATCAGCACCGTAATTGGCAATCAAATCGAGAGGATCAGGGGAATTACCCAAAGTTTTCGACATTTTACGGCCGATTTTATCGCGTACGATTCCTGTAAAATAAACATTCTTAAAAGGAATTTCTTTGCGATATTCAATACCGGCCATGATCATACGAGCCACCCAAAAGAAGATAATATCGGGAGCCGTGATTAAATCGTTGGTAGGATAATAATAGTTGATTTCATCGTTATCCGGATGACGGATACCATCGAACACGCTGATGGGCCAGAGCCATGAAGAAAACCATGTATCCATTACATCTTCATCTTGCTTAAGGTCATCTAATTGCAATTCAGGACGATTGAACTCAACACGCGCCTTTTCCAACGCTTCCTGATGCGATTTGGCTACAACCATCTCGCCATTTTTTAGGTAATAAACTGGAATTTGTTGTCCCCACCAAAGCTGACGGCTGATATTCCAATCACGGACATTTTCCATCCAATGGCGGTAGGTATTTTTAAACTTGGCAGGATGAAAAGTCACCTCATCACTCATGACCACATCCAAAGCAGGTTTGGCCAATTCTTTCATATTCAAGAACCACTGCAGCGACAATTTAGGTTCAATCACCTCATCGGTACGTTCCGAATATCCAATTTTATTAACATAAGGCTCAATCTTTACAAGATTGCCCGATGTTTCCAAATCTTTCACAATAACTTTACGCACCTCAAACCGATCCATACCAATGTACAACCCGGCACTTTCGCTCATGGTTCCATTATCATTAAAAATATCAATGGCTTCCAGTTTGTGCTTTAATCCCAACTCATAGTCATGAATATCGTGTGAAGGGGTAATTTTAAGTGCTCCGGTACCAAATTCACGATCCACATATTCATCCAGAATAACAGGCACAGCACGATTGATCAAAGGCACGATAACTTTTTTTCCGTGAAAGCGGTTAAATCGGTCATCTTCTGGATGCACACAAACGGCCGTATCGCCCAAAATGGTTTCCGGACGTGTAGTTGCAATCTGAATGTATTCCTCCTCACCTTCCACCTGATATTGCAGATAAAAAAGCTTTGAATTCACTTCTTTATGGATAACTTCTTCATCCGAAACTGCCGTTTTAGCACCCGGATCCCAGTTAACCATGCGCACACCACGATAGATCAATCCTTTATTATACAAATCGATAAACACATCAATAACAGACTCATACAACGACTCATCCATGGTAAATGCGGTACGATCCCAATCGCAACTGGCACCCAACTTTTTCAGCTGTTCCAGAATAATGCCACCATGTTTTTCTTTCCATTCCCAGGCGTGTTCCATGAACTGTTCTCGCGAAAGCGTAGATTTATCAATTCCTTCAGCCTTGAGTTTATTTACCACTTTGGCTTCAGTAGCAATAGAAGCGTGGTCAGTTCCGGGAACCCAACAGGCATTTTTGCCCATCATGCGCGCCCGGCGGACGAGTACATCCTGAATGGTATTGTTGAGCATATGCCCCATGTGCAACACTCCGGTAACGTTTGGAGGAGGAATGACGATGGTAAAAGGTTCACGATCATCAGGTTCCGAATGGAAGTAATTTTTCTCCATCCAATATTGATACCATTTATCTTCGGTGGTAGCCGGATTGTATTTGCTGGGCATTTCCATGATTACACACAATTTTATTTAAGCGGCAAAAATAGAAAAGATTATGAGACAATCGGCCACCAAATTACTGAGCAAAAAAGGAAAAAGGACTGCTTTGACACAGTTTTTGAAAAGAATGCATACTCCTTTAAAAACAACCACGCTTTGATACCTGACGAATTTCAGAAAACTTATATCGTAAACGCCTTATCGATTTCAGGAGGCAAAAAAGGACGCCCCTTTTGGTTGATGCATGTTCCGATGACTTTGGCCGAAACAATTACTTTTTTGTCGGGCATGCGGATAATTTTTTGATTAAATCCAAACCTCAGGGGTGAAATCCGTTCCAATTGACAATCTACCTGAAAATAATCGCGGCTCCTTAGCGGGAACTGGTAATCAATTTCAATACGTTTTACCACCAGAAGCGTTCCCTCTTCAGCCAGTTTTGCAAAATCAATTCCTATGTGCTGTAAATATTCATGGCGTGTATGTTCCAGATAATGCTGATAATTGGCATTGTTAACCACACCCTGCAAATCGCATTCATAGTCGCGTACTTTAAAATCAAGTGTAAAAACCTCCGTCATTTTTTTAATTTTGTACAAAAATAACTATTCCGGACAAATCCGGGAAACCGCATTCCAAAATTGAAAAAGATGAATTATTACGACCTTGTAAAGCTTCGCCACAGTGTCAGGAAATACAATGCTGACAAAACCATTGACAAAGAGGTTTTGTTGCGCATTTTAAATGCCGCCAGATTAGCACCATCGGCCCACAACAACCAACCCTGGACTTTTATGGTGATTTCATCCACAGAAGTGCTCGAAAAAGTACATCAGGCATACGAGCGCGAATGGCTTAAACAAGCACCGATGGTTATTGCGATTAAAGGTCGTAAAATCGAGGCCTGGCATCGCAAATTTGACGAATACCAATCGCTTGAAACCGATTTAACCATTGCCATGGATCACCTCATTATGGCGGCAACACAAGAAGGCTTGGGAACATGCTGGATAGCGGCCTTCGAACCAGAAAAATTAGCCTCCGCCCTGAAACTTGAGGAGGGCGAAATAGTCTATGCCATTACCCCCCTGGGATATCCTGCAGAAGAACCTTTGGTTGTCAAAGAAAAGACAAGAAAAGAATTGAACGACATGGTTGAGTGGCTTTAAAAAGCCCACAAAAAAAATTCCCGGACGAAAACGCCCGGGATTTTTTTGTGAAAACACTACTTTTTACTCAATTTATGCGACTGCAACATGTTCTCCGGTTTGAGAATTTCATCCAATTCTTCACGGGTTAAGTAATCATTTTCAAGGACAAGGTCATATACACTTCGGTTATCACGCAGCGCTACCTTGGCCAAATTGGAGCACTTTTCGTAACCCAGAACAGGATTCAGGGCCGTTACAATACCAATGCTGTTGGCCACATAACCCCGACAAACTTCTTCGTTGGCAGTAATACCTTCAATACATTTCACTTGTAGGGTTTTCATTCCGGCAGTTAGC
>JBFHGX010000088.1:0-16454 GCA_041582875.1 Bacteroidales bacterium
GCTGTTGGCTGATCGGTTTATGAAAACGATATTTCTGACAGTTTTTGGCAACCCAAATCCGAAATCCTGACCTCATATTTTTGCAGTACATCCATCAAAACCACGGTTTTGGTCACCTTATTGAATTCCTCGATGTAGTCCTTATTGATAATGGCGGTATCGCTGACAGCGATAAAATCTGGTTCTATAAGGGTTTTAGATAGAAGTTGAATATCCATAGCAATGTCGAGTATTCGGCCATTGGATAAAAATATACGTGTTTCATTTTGATCTGAAATGGCATATACAATGCTAAAAGGGGCTATCAATTTAAACCCATGATGGGTGATAAGTTTCAGCTTTTGGCGAGAAAAGTCCATCCTAGACTCCTCATTAGATCGACTGGTGGAGTACTTGGCTTTTTCATTGGCAAAGGACTGAAGCAAATTTTCCAGACCCGCCTTTTGAACGGGCAGTTGAATCATTGCAAAAGCCAATTGTTGCGCATAGCGCGAGATAATTTTTTCCTTTGGTTTAACTAAAACCAACCTCACCGGCGCATGTAATTTCTGGATCTTATCCGCCAGCCATCGCCCACATTTTTCAGATGAATGCATGTCCATGAATACCAAATCAGGAACACAGCCAATGATGATCTCCAATGCATTTTGGGCATTCTCCGATTCTCCAACGATTTCGACTTGCTCGCTGCAGCAATTCAATAAATCCTTTAACTCATTTCTGGTTTTGGAATCCTCGTCTACAATCAGCACCCTGACTGGCGAAGCACTTTCGGTGGGCTGAAAAATAAATTGATGTAAACTTCTATCCAACATAATCTGATTGAATCAATAAAATACGTTAGCGCATCCTTTTTTTCTTAAAAGGAGAAGTACAATATTACTGAAACCTGATCTTCATCAGCAGTTGTTGTTCTCCAGATTGAGCAATTAGGAGAACTTATCAGATTGAGAATGGGCTAAAAAGAAGCTTTCCTTTTCTGAAAGGCATTGGGGGTCAGGCCTGTAGACTCTTTAAAAATCCTGTAAAAGTTGGAAGTTGAGTTAAACCCTGAATCGTGGGCAATGGCCTCGATGGAGTACATTTGGTTGGTATGGGAGAGCATTCTTACGGCATGTTTTACCCTTAATTCGTTAATGAGGACCGGGTAATTCTTTCCGGTTTTAATGCGAATGAGCTCAGAAAGGTCGGTTCGGTTGGTTTGGATGGCCTTGGAAAGTTTGTCGATGGTGAGCTGCTGATCCGTGTATAGCTGGTCTTCCTCCAGGGCTTTCAGGAGTAGCTTATAAAGGCTTTTTTGTTTGGGAGACAATGTGGTTTCCCCTTGACGGGTTCTTTCCTTCATTGATTTTTGCGCCAAGTCGTAGTTTTTATCCACCAGTTTTCTATAAGCAGCTTGTTTTCTCAGGTATAACCTGACGAGGATAATGGTGGTAAAAACAAGCACGACCAGCAAAATGACAATGAACTGAATGGTACGTTGGTTATTGCGCAGCTCCAGTTCATGTTTTTTAATGATCAATTCCTTTTGTTCGGTTTCGTATTTGGTTTCGATTTCGGCCAACTGTTTTCGGGTATCGATACTCAGCACCGAGTCGGCCAACTGTTTATATAGTTTATGGTATGCGAGGGCTTCTTGAAAAAGCCCCTGGTCTTCAGCCAGATCAGACAATTGCTGATACAAATCGATTTGTGTTACGGTAAGCTGATTTTCCAACGCAATATCGAGGGCAATACGTCCGTAAAGGCTAGCTTTTTCAACATTGTTGAGGGCTTGATATAATTTCATCAAGAGTTTACTCACCTCTGCCTTGATTTCCAAGGCATCTGACTGTTCAGCAAAGGAAAATGCTTCCATTAAAAACGTTTCAGCCTCCAATAATGCTCCCTGATTCAACTTGATGGAACCCAAGATGAAAGCAGACGTTGCGGTAACCCGGGGTAAATTGTTTACCTGACTGCTTTCATAAGCCTGAATGGCATAGACTTCTGATGAATCCAGATTTCCTATTGTTTCATATACCTGAGCGATATTTCGGAGGGTAGTAGCCAAGTCATATTTTCGGTCCAAGGACTTAAAAATGGGTAGTGTTTGTCGAAAAAGATCGACCGATTTTTCCAAATCCCCCGTATAATAAAACAGTCCGGCCAAGTTGGCCATTTTGTTTACAGCAGCCATTTGATCGTTGCCACAATAGTTTAAGGCCAGATAAAGGTATTTGATGGATTGGTCGAAATTACCCAACACCCTGTAGCTCAGTCCATAGTTATTGTAAACATCTGCCAGACGAACCGAATCCTGTAGATCGATAAACATCAGCGCACTATCGTAATAGGGAATGGCCATTGTATTTTCGCCATTGCGGTAATGCCACACTCCTCTATTCAAATAACTTTTTGCTAGCAGAATGGGATTGGTAAGTTTTTCGCTTAAAAAAATAGCGCTATCGCTACATTGCAAACTCAGTGGTTTGTTGGTACGTGATAATTGGAACACCATATGATTAAAGGTCACCACCCTTGAGGAATCGTCTTGCTGACTGGTCCGATCGAGGATACTGTCCATGGTAAACAGGCTATCTTGCGCCAGCATTCCTAAAGGAAAGAACATGACCAGAACACCTAACCAATGCATCAGGCCAATTTTATTCCATTTCTTAACTTTAAAATACCTATATACCATATGAATTGGCCTCAATTACAACTGTTTGTATCAACAATCATTTAAAACAGCACCCCTCTCATACTATGCTTGAACTTAACTGAAAGCAGGTCACCGTAAAAATAGGAAATATATGGGATTAGACGGGTTTGGTTTTAATTTTTGTTGTCTTTTGTGTTGGGCTCAATGGTAGGAACTGCTAAACTGACAATCGTATAAAAATGGTTTACCAAGTGTTAGAACTGAGTTTACTTTGAAAAGGTGCATAAGCTGGTATTGCCACGAAAACACCAAGGCTCTAAGCTGCACAAAGGGTACATTGACAACATATTACCTTTGTAAACTCTTTATATTTTTAAGCTTCAGTGGTATAAAAAATACTTTTCGGAGTGGACTCAGAAATAAAGAATTTTCGCATCGGGACCTAATCCGAAAGATTATTAGGTTTCAACTCCTGATACCGATTATGAATTAAAATGAGCTTTACGTTCGCTTCGCTCCAAAAACTTCTGAGTAAGTTTTCCAATAATCCCCCTTGTTTAATAGATAACGAATATCAGTACCAGCAGAAATAAATTCTGAATGTGGTCTGCCACTTTAATTCAGCTTACCATTTTTGGTGGCAATCAGTTCTGCGGCAATGCTCACAGCAATTTCTTCGGGGGTTTGGCTTTTGATTTCGATGCCAATAGGAGCATGAACGCCTTGTAACAAACTGGAAGAAATACCCTTAACTTGTAACTTGGCAAAAATAGTGTCCACTTTCGATTGGCTTCCCATCATGCCCAAATAGCCCAAGTTGTGTTTGATGAGTTGTTCCAGCACCAGGGCATCGCTGCTATGAAACTGTGTCATAATGACCACCATGATGTTTTGGCCTTGAGGGATATAACTCCCAACTTCCTCGTAGGAGATAATTTGTTTTTCGTGTGCGAAAGCATTTTCAACAAAGGTATTTACCTGGTTTCTATTATCGAAAACCGTGATTCTGAAATCCAGCATAGACAACAAATGAGTGAGCGCCAAACTAACATGTCCACCACCCACAATATACACTTCGTATTGTTTTCCAGGGACTTCGGTAAACGACCAAGCGGCATCATCAGAAGAAAAATATGCATTTTTTTTATCGGTTTTTTCCTCCATCAAAGCAATTCCTTTGGTACTAAACTGCAGCTGAATCGAATTCAGGTCATGAATCGCAGCCAGAACATTTTGAACCAACGCCAACTGATCAACTCCCAAAGGGAAGAATGCTACCGTTTGGTTCCCCGAACAAATCATCCCTGAAGGACTTGCTGCATTTCCATGATGGGTTTCTTTTTTAAGGAAAACCGACTGATCACCTTCAGTCAACATTTTTTTACAGAGCTCCACCAAACGGTGTTCCATGGACCCGCCACCAATGGATCCGGTTAACTCACCATCGGCACTTACGGCCATTTTAAACCCTTTACGCCCCGGACTACTTCCTTTACTTTCGGCAATTACCATCAAGTAACAGGGCACTTGGTTTTGCAATTTCTGATCGATAAAACTCCAGGTATTCAACTCTTTATTCTTCATGGTGGTTAAAAATTCATGGGACGATTAAGTTCTTTGGCAATAAGGATTTCGAGTTTATTGAGTTCATAATACTCTTGCATCAGCACAAAAACCTTGGCCTCGTCGGTAGTGGTTTGCATTTTTTTGGCAATTTCTTTGAGTTGTTTGCCAATTAAACGGTGTTTAAACGCCATGAGCACCTCGATAGAATTTTGTTTAAGCTCATCCGATTCAAGCTTGACGTATATCAGGTTTTTCTCCCAATTTTCACTCAGGTGATGGGGCGAGGTAACCAATGTAATGGCCGCCTGAGCAATTTCCGGATCAGGATGATTCACAAAAAAAGCTTCTCCCACCGATTGACCCTTTTCGATCATCTCCTTGTATTCGGCAAAAATTTTGTTGTACACCGGATTTTCAAACTCCAGCTGGTCGGCCTCTAAATCGGCGATAAAATAGGCCGCAATACTCAGCGTAGTCTCCTCCTGGGTTTCCTCATCCTGAAAAGTAATCAACTCATTTCCATAAGTCAGCACCCAGCGCATCATTTCATTTTCATGAAACTTAACACTCAGTGGGTCGATGGTAATTTGAGATTCAGCAGTTTGCGCAGGTTCTACTGAAGGCATTTGCGCCGACTCCACTTCATGTTTTTTTCCAAACTTATTGCGCAGAAGTTTGTTGAGCTCATTCATCAGGGTTTGCTCGGGCATTCCCATTACGCTGCTGCACTCCTGAATATACACTGTTCGGTTAATGGCATCCGGAATGAGCGAAATCGACTGAACAATTTCCTTGATCAGGCCAGCACGTTCCGAAGGATTCCCTTCGGTTTCCTTGAGCAGTAAATTGGTTTTGAAAGTAAGGAAATCCGCTGCATTTTCATGAATAAACTCTTCAGTTTCGTTGGTGCGGTGTGTTTTGGCAAAAGAATCCGGATCTTCCCCTTCCGGAAAAAGCACCACTTTCACATTCATCCCCTGCTCCAAAATCAAATCGATTCCCCTGAAGGAAGCTTTGATTCCGGCAGGATCGCCATCGTACAAGATGGTGATATTTGGCGTATATCTCTTTATGAGCTTAATCTGGTCCACCGTGAGCGAAGTTCCCGACGAAGAGACCACATTTTTAATGCCTGCCTGATGCAACGAAATCACATCAGTATAACCCTCTACCAGAAAACAACTGTTCTGTTTTACAATGGCCGTTCGGGCAAAATAAATTCCGTAAAGGACCTTACTTTTCAGGTAAATTTCCGACTCAGGCGAGTTAAGGTATTTGGCTTTTGACTTATCAGACGACAGAATTCGGGCGCCGAAGCCAATCACTTTTCCGGTGAGGTTATGGATGGGGAACATCACCCTTCCGCGGAAGCGATCGTAGAGTTTCCCCTCCTTTTCGATGGTGAGTCCGGTTTTAACCAAAACCTCCTTTTTGAACCCATGTTTCAGGGCCTCCTTGGTATAGTCGTCCCAACTTTCGTGGGCATAACCCAGTTCAAATTCTCGGATGGTTCCTTCCCTGAAATCGCGTTCCTTAAAATAACTGAGTCCAATGGCTTTACCGGCTTCACTTTCAAATAGATTTTTAGCAAAATACTGATTTACAAAGGTATTAACAGCAAAAAGGCTCTCCCGCTCGTCGAGTTCCTGTTGTTTTTCGGGCGTTAATTCCTCTTCTTCAATCAGGATACTATAGCGTTTGGCCAGGTATTTAAGCGCTTCCGGATAGCTATAATGCTCCAGATCCATCACAAAATTGACCACATTACCTGCTTTACCACAACCAAAACATTTATAAATCCCCTTGGCGGGAGAAACGCTGAACGAAGGTGTTTTTTCATTATGAAACGGACACAAACCCAAGTAGTTAGCGCCACGCTTTTTCAGTGTAACAAAATCACCTATCACCTCCTCTACATGAGCAGTTTCAAGAATGGTTTGTATGGTACTTTGGTCAATCAATGGAAACGATTTATTTAAAATGACGGATTAATTATCACGGCCAATACCCACAAACGGGTTATCCGATTTTTCAGCTCCGATGGTGGTATGGGGACCATGTCCGGGATAAACGAGCGTAGTTTCGGGCAAGGTAAAGAGTTTTTTCCAGATACTTTCCTGGAGGACATCGTAATCGCCTGTGGGCAGATCGGTACGGCCAATGCTTTGATAAAAAAGCACGTCGCCAGTGATAACGAAGTTGGAATCGGGAGCATAAAAGCATACACTTCCGGCAGCATGCCCGGGCGTAAACAAAACCTGGAGGGTACTATGTCCAAAGACAAGCTGGTCACCCTCCTTTAGAAACTTATCGATGGATTTTACATTTTGGAGCACCAAGCCCAGGGCAGCTGCATGGGTAGAGGCATGTTGCAAAATAACAGCAGCTTCAGCATGTGCCTGAAGCGGTAATTTAAAGGTTTTGTGTACGAACTCGTTGCCCAAAATATGATCGACATGGGTATGCGTATTGAGCAGCATTACAGGTTTAAGTTTCTGATTATTAACCCATGAAATTAATTCAGCTTCCTCTTTTGGGTTGCTCATTCCAGGATCGATAATGACGCATTCACCCGTTTCGTCGCTAAGTATATAGGTGTTTTCCTGAAAAGGATTGAAGGCAAATTGTTTAACGGAGATCATAAAAAGTAGAATTGATTGGGTCAAAAATAGTGTAAACACACAAGATGGTTGCCTTCAAATAAAATAAATTGGTTTAATATTTGTTATAATTTAGCGATTCCATTTATCAGGTATGAGTTCGAATAAGAAAAGTAGTTCACCCTCACGGCAGGTTTTTATGGTCTTTCAACTGTTGTTGATGGGTTTGGGAATACTGGTAACGAACCCTTTATTGGCGCAATTTTATAATGGATCGAACCAAACCTTTGGAAAAAACAGGGTTCAGTACAACGATTTTTACTGGACCTACTACAAATTTGATGATCTCGACACCTATTTTTATCTCAACGGAAAAGAGTTAGCCGAGTACACCGCCCGCTATGCCACCGAACAAATTCCGGTAATGGAAGCCAAGATGAGAACCATTCTTGACAAGCGCATTCAATTTATCATCTTCAACAACCTCACCGACCTAAAGCAAAGCAATATTGGCTTAATGACCGAGGACAACTACAATGTAGGAGGAGTTACCCACATCATTGGATCGAAGGTTTTTATCTATTTTGATGGCAACCATGTTAATTTTGAAGAACAAATCCGCACCGGGATTGCCGAAGTGATTTTTAATCAGATGATGTTTGGGGGCACACTCACCCAACAGGTAAAAAACGCTACTTTTTTTAGTTTACCCAATTGGTACAGGGTAGGATTAATTTCGTGGCTTGGGCGTCCCTGGAGTGTTGAATTGGATAATGTAATACGCGACGGAATCCTAACCGGAAGATATAACAAGCTCAACAACCTTACTGGAGAAGACGCCACCCGGGCAGGTCATTCGCTTTGGCGTTTTATTGCCCAACAATATGGTCCCGCATCAGTTACCAACATCATCCACATGACCAGCATGAGCAATAGCATCGACAAAGGTTTTTTATACGTTACCGGAATGCCTTACAAGATGATTGTAGAAGAATGGAAGGCCTACTATCAGCAAGAATTCCAATCGTTTGTGGGTAATACTCGTATTCCGGACAACCCCATCAAGGCCCGATACAAAACAGATGTGGTATTTGAACGGCCCACTTTAAGTCCCGACGGAAACCTACTGGCCTTTACCACCAACGAAATGGGCAAGTACAAGGTTTACCTCATGGATTTGCAAACGGGCAAGAAGAAAAAGATTCTGAAAAGAGGTGTCATGATTGACACCAAAACCGATTACAGTTATCCCCTGTTGGCCTGGCATCCTACCGGAAAAATCCTCTCCATGGTAATTGAGGAAAAGGGCATGCCCTGGTTGTACATGTACAATCTGGAAGAAAAGCGTTTTACCAAGCGTATTTTGTACAATATACAAAAAGTAAACAGCTTTTCTTATTCTGACGACGGGAGAAAAATGGTGGTTTCAGCTACCCAAAAAGGGCAATCGGACGTATTTGTTTTTGATATGGCAGCCAGTTCATGGCTAAAGATCACCGATGATGTATATTCCGAATTATCACCCGCCTTTATCAACCACTCCACGCAGATTGTGTTTAGTTCGAATCGTGAAAACGACACCATTGGTAAGGAACCCAAGATGATTGTAGACGTTCCCGACCAATTTGATTTGTTTGTTTACGATTTTACTACCCACAGTAAAATTTTAAAACGCATCACCAATACCCCACTGGCCAACGAAACACAGCCCCAGAGTTATGCTTATAATACCATTTCGTATTTGAGCGATGCCAATGGCATTGTGAACAATTACCTGGCCGTAATCGACAGTACAGTAAGTTCAGTGGATACTGCAGTCCATTACCGGTATTTCACCCATTCGAAGGCCGTAACTGATTACACATGGAGTATCACCCGTCATCAGGTAGCGGCAAGGGCAGGAAAGCAAGCGATTGCTGTTTACAATCACAACCTCACCCAATTGTTTGTGCACGATGCACCACCTTTTGATGCTGTTACAGGACTGACACTTACCGACACCAAATACATGGCCGAAAGGCGGGCGACTTACGCCAAAAACATGGCTCTACAGACAGAAAAAGAAGTGATTAATATCCCAAGACCTTCCGAGAAGAAAGACACCATCATCATCATTCCTGAAGACCTACCTAAAAAGCACATCAAAGGATTTGTGATGGTATATACCGATGAAGAAGGAAACGAAGTATTTGGATCGAGTACTGAGGGGTCAGGATCAGGAGCTGGATTTGTAGCAGGACCAGGACTAAATGTTTCGGTCCCCGGGATGGGAGGTCCACTCGAAGGCGAAGATTTGACCATTCCCAAGCGATTGAATTACAATGTTTCCTATTTTATTAACGACCTTACCTCGCAGGTTGACTTTAACTATATCAATTATGGTTATCAGCCTTTTACAGGTGGAGGCAGTCCGATTTACCTGAATCCCGGATTCAATGTATTTTTTCAGGTTGGCATTACCGATTTAATGGAAGATCATCGCATTATAGGAGGTGTAAGGTTAAACCTGAGCTTGATCAACAACGAATATTTGTTCAGTTATTCCGACTTAAAAAAGCGCCTTGACAAAGAGATTGTTTTTCATCGCAACACCCTTGAAGGCTCCAATGGATACACCATGCAACGGGTTCATACGCACGAGCTGTTTTACTCACTTAAGTGGCCTTTCAACGAAGCTTTAAGCATCAAAGGTACGGGCATGCTCCGCAATGAAATGTATGTTACCATGGCCACCGATCAAACCACGTTAGAAACACCAACGGTTTATGATAATTGGGCAGGTCTTAAGGGAGAACTCATTTTTGATAACACCCGAAGTCCGGGGACCAACCTTTATTATGGCACACGTTACAAACTTTTTGCCGAATACCATCAGCTGGTGAATGGTGATCATCAGAATCTCATCGTGTTGGGATTTGATTACCGCAACTACCAAAAAATCCACCGAACGTTTATTTGGGCCAACCGAATTGCGGGCAGTACTTCGCTTGGAAGCGATAGACTCATTTATTATATGGGTGGTGTTGACAACTGGTTATCTCCTAAGTTTAATGACAACACCCCTATCGACTATAGTCAGAATTACGCCTATCAAACCTTGGCCACCAATATGCATGGATTTAATCAGAACATCCGCAATGGCAACAGTTTTGTGGTTATCAACAGTGAGTTACGGTTTCCGGTATTTCAATATTTTTCGAGAACACCTATCAGTTCAAGCTTTTTAAGAACATTCCAACTGGTTGGATTTGGAGATATTGGCACAGCATGGACCGGTAGTAGTCCGTATTCCAAAGAAAACGCCCTGTACACCAACTATGTTGACAGTGGCCCCCTGCACATCTCTGTTGAGGTACAAAAAGAGCCCATAGTAGCCGGATTTGGGTTAGGAGCACGAACAACAATTTTTGGTTATTTTGTAAGAGGGGATATATCCTGGGGGGTAGACGATTACAAGGTAACACGTCCTGTATATTATTTATCATTAAGTCTTGATTTTTAAATCCATGAAAATGAGCGCATCCATACTCATCATACTTATTTTAATCGGGCTGGTGGCAGGCGTTTTTAGCGGACTCATTGGAATTGGAGGAGCCATCATCATTATACCTGCTCTGGTATTTATATTGGGAATGGATCAATACACCGCACAAGGAACCAGTTTGGCCGTGATGTTGCCACCCATTGGATTACTTGCTGCTTTAAGCTATTATAAAGAAGGAGCTCTTAATTTAAAATATGCACTCATTATTGCGGGAGCATTTTTAGTAGGTGGATTAATAGGCTCAAAATTTGCGCTCAGCATTCCGGAAGCCCTTTTGAGAAAAATTTTTGCTGTAATCCTTTTGGCCATTGCCTTGAAGATGTTTTTCAGTAAATGATTGCAATTTCCTACTTAAAATTGTGCCAAAAATTTCAAAAAAAAATGTTTTCTGTTGTACGGTAATCTAAAGAGCTAATTTCCCGAAGATTATTTTTTATCCACAGCCCTTGTTAATAAATTGTCGAACCCCGAAGGGAAATTGTGTTGTATATTGCACCGCTTAAACGTATCGCCAAGTTGTTTTTTACGGCACTGACTTACAGACATTTATTTAGGCATCATCATTCAACCCGCACTATACTATGGATAACAATTTGTACTTAAATTTTGATGAAAAAGCCAGGGAAGATCAAGTGGGACAAGAGGTAGAGCAAGGCAGAGAGAAGAGTTTTTACGAACGAGTTTTAGAAGAAAGATCGAAATTGGAAATGACAAAAGAGAAGTCAGAAACAGTTTCTGTTTCCAAGCTTCGGCTAGCCGAAAAGGAAACAGATTTGTTTACAATCAAAAGTGTAAAAGAGGAGAAATTGCCTCTGAAAAAATACAGTCATGAGGAGGCCATGGAAGCCAGCGTGAAATATTTTAACGGGGACACATTGGCTGCAAATGTTTGGATCAACAAGTACGCCCTTAAGGACAGTAAGGGGAATCTGTACGAAAGTAATCCTGAGCAAATGCATCGCCGTTTGGCCAAAGAAATTGTTCGGATTGAAAAAAAGTACAAAAATCCGTTAACTGAAGAGGACGTTTTTGGTGTACTTGATCGTTTTAAATACATCATTCCTGCGGGAAGTCCGATGGCTGGCATTGGTAACGACAATCAGATTTCATCGCTTTCCAATTGCTTTGTCATTGGCAATAATGGTGAATCGGACAGTTACGGAGGGATCATGAAAATTGATCAGGAGCAGGTACAATTGATGAAACGCCGAGGAGGCGTAGGTCATGACCTCACACACATTCGTCCTGCGGGAAGTCCTGTAAAGAATACCGCACTCACTTCAACGGGAGTGGTTCCATTTATGGAGCGTTATTCCAACTCAACCCGTGAAGTAGCACAAGACGGTCGTCGTGGAGCACTGATGCTCAGCGTTGGCATCAAACATCCGGACGCAGAACATTTCATTGATGCCAAGATGGAACAAGGCAAGGTAACGGGAGCCAATGTTTCGGTTAAAATCGACGATGACTTCATGGAGGCAATTCGCGATGACCGACCCTACCAGCAACAATTTCCAGTCAACAGCGATAGTCCTTGGGTAACAAAAGAAATAGATCCCAAGGAATTGTGGAATAAGATAGTTCATAATGCATGGTCTTCGGCTGAGCCGGGCATCCTTTTCTGGGACACCGTCATTAAAGAATCGATTCCTGATTGTTATGCCGACTATGGATTTAAAACCGTATCGACCAACCCATGCGGGGAAATACCGTTATGTCCATACGACAGTTGCAGGTTATTGGCCATCAATCTATATAGCTATGTAGAGAATCCTTTTACAAAAGACGCATATTTTAATGGTGATTTGTTTACCAAGCACACCCATATTGCGCAACGAATAATGGATGACATCATAGATTTGGAAATTGAAAAGGTGGATGCCATTTTAGCCAAAATAAAGGCTGATCCAGAAGATGAGGAAGTAAAAATGGTAGAAAGGCGTTTATGGGAAAAGATTCGTGAAAAATCATTACAAGGTCGTCGTACAGGTATTGGCATCACAGCTGAAGGAGACATGTTAGCTGCGTTAGGATTGCGGTATGGTTCAGATGACGCCATTACATTTTCGACTGAAGTTCACAAGCTCTTAGCCATTGAGGTATACCACAGTTCTGTTGAGTTGGCCGAACAAAGGGGCTCCTTTCCATTGTACAGTGCAGAGCGTGAAAAAGACAATCCATTTATAGCGCGAATCAAAGAGAATGCCCCCCACGTTTACGAAAAAATGACCAAAGTAGGTCGTCGTAACATCGCCTCACTAACCATTGCTCCTACAGGAAGCATTAGTATTTGTACACAAACCACCTCAGGTATAGAGCCTGTATTCATGGTTTCGTACAAACGTCGGCGCAAGGTGAACCCCAACGACAAAAACGTGGTAGTGAGCTTTATTGATGAGGTGGGTGATGCATGGGAAGAATACCTGGTGTTTCACCCAAAATTTGAAACCTGGTTAAGCGTAAATGGTTATGATGTTGCCGATGTAAAAGGCATGAACGATGATGAACTGAATAAGATTATTGCTCAGTCGCCCTATTATCAATCTTCCTCTGCTGACATCGATTGGGTAAGCAAGGTAAAAATGCAAGGTGATATCCAGAAATGGGTTGACCACAGCATTAGTGTTACTGTGAATATTCCGGAATCGGCCACCGAGGAACTGGTGAGTCAGATATATCAAAAAGCGTGGGAAAGTGGCTGCAAAGGCATGACCATTTACCGCGACGGATCACGTTCAGGTGTATTGGTAAGCAATGAGAAAAAGACGGAAAATCAAAAAGATGATTTCATTGAAACCAAAGCTCCACCAAGGCCCAAATCTATTGAGGCAGATGTTATCAGATTTCAAAACAACTATGAAAAATGGGTAGCTGTTATTGGTAAAATTAATGGCAAACCCTATGAAGTTTTCACCGGAAAGGCGGAAGATTTTTATTTACCTCCATACGTCGAGACCGGATGGGTTATCAAAACCAAAAACAAGGGTGAGCGAACGCGTTATGATTTTCAATTTGAAGACAGGCAAGGCTATAAGATTATTGTCCCGGCGCTATCGCGTAGCTTTGAGCAGGAATTTTGGAATTATGCTAAATTGATTTCCGGAGTACTCCGTCACGGGATGCCATTAACGTATGTTGTAGATTTAATTTCGAACCTCAATTTCCCTGAAGACAACATCAATACATGGCGCAATGGAGTGGTAAGAAGTTTAAAAAGATATGTCCCCGATGGAACGGATGCTGCCGACACCATTTGTCCGTCATGTGGAGAAGATGCAGTTGTATATGAGGATGGATGTTTGATTTGTAAATCATGCGGACACAGTAAATGCAGCTAATTTGTTAATCGATTGAATATAAAAAAGGGTAAAACTACGTTTTACCCTTTTTTTTGACAGGAGGATGGATGGACAATGGGACTGGGTATTCAAACAGTCAAAAGGAAAACAGCTTTACCGATAATATTTTACATCAAAACCTGACTATACAGGGGCTGTAAATATAGAAATACCCGAGCAGGTTATGTGAAATGTTTCTAAATGATAACCAATCAAGGGTAATGGTGTGTGGTAAGTAATAATTTTTTACTTTTGCCGTTCTTTTTGAGTAAAAGTATTTGGAGAGGTGCTCGAGTGGCTGAAGAGGCTCGCCTGGAAAGCGGGTATACCCCAAAAGGGTATCGCGGGTTCGAATCCCGCTCTCTCCGCAAGACGGAGAAATTAATTTGTGGCTAACTAAAATAAATTTTTAACTTTGTCCAATCGTAAAAGTTAACTAAAAAAACTGATCATCAATTTTTACAATCATGAGAAAATTATTTGCGTTTCTTACCATCGTTATTTTGATAACCTCAGGTTTATCAAATTACAGTTATGCACAAGTCTACAATGAAGAGGAGACTACAGCTGTTGCAGAGTCCATTGCTGGTGATTCTGTTACTGTTGCAGAGGAAATTGTTCAGGACGTAGCCGTTGTTGCCGAACCTGAAGCTCCGAAATCATTTCACCAGGTGCTTAAGGAAAAATTTATTGAAGGTGGTCCTGGTTTTATGGGGATCGTATTATTAGCGCTTATTTTTGGTTTAGCTATTAGCATTGAGCGTATTATTTACCTCAGCATGGCATCAATCAACACCCGCAAACTGCTCAAGAATTTTGAAGAAGCTCTTGACAAAGGTGGTGTAGCCAAAGCCAAAGAAGTTGTGCGTGGCACGCGGGGACCTGTTGCAAGTATTTTTAGCGAGGGTATCAATCGTTACGATGATGGTCTTGGTGAAGTAGAAAAAGCAGTAGTGGCATACGGTAGCGTTGTTACCGGACGTCTTGAAGCCGGTGTAAGCTGGATTTCGTTGTTTATTGCTTTGGCTCCTATGCTTGGATTTATGGGAACTGTAATTGGTATGATTAAAGCATTTGATGATATCGCTGCTGCCGGAGATATTTCCCCTACCGTAGTTGCTGATGGTATCAAAGTTGCTTTGTTAACCACAGTATTCGGTTTGATCGTTGCCATTATTCTTCAAATTTTCTACAATTACATCGTATCAAAAATTGAGAGCCTTGTAAATGACATGGAAGACAGTTCCATCGCATTTATTGACATTTTGGCCAAACACATTAAAAAATAAGAATCATGAAAGATAGTATTGCCAATATCACCCGATGGATCATGTACATCCTGCTGGCACTTTCAGTGATTCCCGGAGTTCTGTTTTATGCCCAGCTAATGGACACCGAGCTTTTTATCAATTGGGGTAAAATGCTTCTGATTGCCGGTGTAGTAGTGATGTTCATATCACCAATCTACGGCTTTATCACTAACCCGCAGAACATCATTAAACTGCTTGTTAGCGTAGCTGCATTTGTAATTGTTCTTGGGGTAGCCTATTCGTTAGCCGGGAATGAGTTCTCAGCATTTCAACTGGAAAAATTAAAAACGACCGCAGAAGTATCTGTATACGTAGGTATGGGAATCTATGCCACATACATTGCCTTCGGTTTAACCGTTCTTTCCATATTGTATGCATCTGTAATTAAATTATTTAAATAATCATATCATGGCAAAAAAAGCAGCCCCGGAAATAAATGCCGGATCGATGGCAGATATCGCCTTCCTCCTGCTGATCTTCTTCCTTGTAACTACTACAATGGATGTTGACACCGGGATTACCAGGAAGCTGCCGCCACCGGTTGAAAATAATGATGAGGATATCGATGTTAAGGATCGAAACGTACTTAAAATTCTAGTAAATAACCAAGACCGATTGCTTATCGATGGTAAACCAGGAGATATTAGTCAGTTGAAATTTAAGGTGATTGATTTTATTACCATTCATCCTGACAATCCTGACTATCCTGAAGTAACCACCAAGTACATTAAACAGCTGGATAAGGAGATATCCATATCCAAAGGAATTATCTCACTTAAGAACGACCGGGGGACTTCGTACGATATGTACATCAATGTACAAAATCAATTGGCCGCAGCCTTTAATGAGTTGAAAGACAGGTTCTCACAAGAGGAGTTTGGGATGAAATACGACAAACTCATTGATAAGGACAAAATTGATGCGACCAATGCAGCTGTTCCGGTAGCCATTTCTGAAGCTGAACCTGAAGATATAGGAGGAAATTAATATGTCAAAATTTAAGACTAAACAAGGTAAAGGCTCACCAGCCATCAACACTTCGTCGTTACCGGACATTATTTTCATGTTGCTCTTCTTTTTCATGGTAACTACTGTGATGAGGGAAGTAACCCTGAAAGTAAAGACCAAACTACCTCAAGCAACTGAGGTTCAGAAGCTTGAGAGAAAATCCCTGGTGAGTTATATTTATATTGGCCCTCCTACTAAAGCTGCCCTGTATGGTACCAATTCACGTATTCAGTTGAATGATACCTTTGCAACTGTAGATGATATTCAGGAATTTGTTGCCAAAGAACGCGAAGAACGCGATGAGGCTGACAAAAAGTTTATCACTACTTCATTGAAGGTGGATGGTTTAACTAAGATGGGAATTGTTACAGATGTGAAACAGGAACTGCGTAAAGCAGGTGCGCTCAAGATAAACTATTCAACCCGTAAGGGAAAAGCGACGAA
>JBFHGX010000089.1:0-16418 GCA_041582875.1 Bacteroidales bacterium
GAGCATTGGCTAGCATAGTTACCCAAAGCTTAAACTGGGACAACCTGGTGTTTGAAGACCAGCTGGATCCCCGCTGGGGCAACATTGGGCCCTCTACCTTTGCCGGTGCTGCCCGCGACAAGGTCACCTTCCCTGACTTTAGCTTTGGAGGAATCTTCCAATGGCAGGGCATGGATGTGGATGGAAAGCTGGGTGTAGCGGTACATCATATTACCCAGCCCAACCAGAGCTTTTTTGATGTGGATGCCAAGCTACCCAGAAAGTATGTCTACAACCTGGACTTTGTGATCAACGTAGGCCAAGAGCAGGGCTACTACCAGAAAAAAGAAGGTTTTAAGCTTAATCCCGGGGTGATGGTGCAGCACCAGAGAAACATGTTTTTGTACACTTTGGGAACCAATCTGTACATGCAACATGTGTACCTTGGACTTTGGTACAAGAACCAGACGCTGGAATATGATGAGTTCAGTAGTTTTGATGTGATGGTGGGCTTGAATATTCCCTTCACACAACAATACCGCATGAAAATCATGTACAGCTACGAGATGAACATCAATGCCAGACAGAACTTTACCGGTCCCAGTCATGAAATCAGTTTGATTTTTGAATTGGATGACATTGGACTAATCAACAAGGATAAGAATTCCTTCATGGCGCCAAGGTCAAGGAGCTTTAGTCCGGTGGAGTGTTCGCCGTTTTAGGTTTTATTCCATGAGCATAACTAAAAAAAGCCGCTTTTTTAAGCGGCTTTTTTGATGCTTCATTGGTTATATATCATATTGTTAAGTTGATAAATATACTGTAAATTTGACGGTAATTTAAGTTAAAACCTTTGGTTTTATTTATGTAAGATTAATATCTAGTTTCTTATGCGAAAGTTTATTTTTTTGTTTGTTGGATTGACTTATTTGTTTTCATTGAAGATAATGTCTCAAGAGATTGCTCAGTGGCGTGGTGATAATCGGGATGGTATTTATCATGAAACAAGTCTGTTAAAGCAATGGCCTGATTCGGGTCCTGAGTTATTGTGGCATTACGATGAGCTGGGGCCGGGACATGCTTCTGCAGCTGTTACCAGTAACATGGTTTATACAGCAGGAACAAGTCCTGAGGGTATAGGTTTTGTTGTAGCTCTCGATCATTCAGGAAATGTGATATGGACCAAAGATTTCGGATCGGAATGGATGGAAAATTTCGAAGGCGCGCGTTCTACTCCTTTAGTTTATGATGGTCAATTGTACATTATGAGCTCATTTAGTCAATTGGTGTGTATGTCTGGTGAAACTGGAGAGATCTCTTGGCAGGTAGATTTGTTTAATGACTATGATGGTAGAAATATCAAATGGGGAGTTACTGAGAATCTTCTTATAGACGATGAGAAGCTTTTTGTCACTCCTGGTGGCGAGGATGCCAATATAATTGCATTGAACAAAGATAGTGGAGAATTAATCTGGAAATCTAAAGGAAAAGAAGAGCTAAGCGCTTATTGCTCTCCGATAATCATCACTGTTAATGACCGGAAAATATTGGTGACTCAAACGGCTAGTTCAATTCTGGGACTAGAAGCTTCCACAGGTAAATTATTATGGAGTTTTGATCACCCTAATACCTGGTCAGTACAAGCTAATTCTCCTGTATTCAAGGATGGAAAGCTCTATTGTTTTAGTGGCTACGGAAAAGGTGGTGTGATGTTGCAAGTTTCTGATGATGGTAATACGGTTTCTGAGTTATGGCAGAATACTACTCTTGACAGCAAAATGGGAGGTGTTGTTTTGGTTGATGGTCGTATTTATGGATCAGGTGATAAAAATAAAAAGTGGGTATGTCTTGACTGGGAGACCGGGGAGGAACTATATACCTCAACAATGCTTAAAGTTGGTAATATTATCTATGCCGATGGTTTGCTATATTGTTATGGTACAGGAGGAAAAGTTGGGATTGTAGATCCTAAGTCAAACGATTTTAGTTTGATTAGTTCATTCGAGGTCCCTTATGGTGAGAAGTATCATTGGGCGCATCTGGTAATAAAAGATAAAAAATTGTATATCAGACACGGTACTTCTTTGATGGTGTACGACATCGCTCAAAAGTAACAATGGCCGGTCATTGATCGGTATTTTCATCAACCAAGTCTCATATGTCGTCTCCACAAAAGGAAAAGTACCTAATTCTTGCTACGGGAGCCATTGGTTTTCTTTTGATGCTGTGGTGGTGGATGTATAATCCTGTGGAGAGTTTTACACGCAGCATACCCGGTATGGATGATCGTCCGGATAGCCTGTCCGAAACGAGCGAGGTAGTCCGTATTGGTGAATCATTTCAGTTATTCGCTCAAGAGGAATTTCATTTGAAAGGGAGTTGGCCACACTTCCGGGGAGCTGATTTCGATAACATCTGTAAAGACAATACTCCTCTTATCGATCACTTTGATGAGGGCGATAATAATGTGCTCTGGAAAATAGATCTGGGCGAGGGCCATGCTGCACCTGTTATTCACAAAGGGAAAGTTTATCTGCTGGATTATCTGGAAAAGGAAAAAATGGACGCTTTGCGTTGTTTTTCTTTGGAAACTGGAAAGGAGCTCTGGAGGCGGAGTTACTCGGTTCGTGTCAAGCGTAATCATGGCATCTCGCGAACTGTTCCGGCCATAACCGATGATTATGTGGTGACTATTGGACCGCTGGGTCATGTCATGTGTTGTGATCCTGCAAATGGAGACCTTCTTTGGGGTATCGATTTAGTGAAAGATTACCAAACCGAAATCCCTTTTTGGTATACCGGACAATGTCCGTTAATCGATTCAGGATTGGCCATTATTGCTCCCGGAGGTAAATCCCTGCTCATTGCTGTGGATTGCGCTTCAGGTAAAATTGTCTGGGAAACGCCTAATCCCGATCATTGGCAAATGTCTCATTCTTCCATTATGCCCATGACTTTAAATGGTAAGGATATGTATGTTTATGCCGCTGTGGGCGGGATATGTGCGGTTTCATCAAAAGGTGATGATCGGGGTTCCATATTGTGGAAGTTGACCGACTTTGCTCCCAATGTGGTGGCACCATCTCCATTGGTTTTTCCTGATGGATCCATTTTTATGACAGCCGGATATGGAGCAGGCTCTATTCTCTTTAAAATAATTGAAGAACAGGGCCAATATAGTACTAAGGTATTGCAACAGTTTAAACCTAAAGAAGGAATCGCCTCGGAGCAACAAACCGCGATTTATTGGAATGATCATGTGTTCATCATCCTGCCCAAGGACGCTGGAATGAACCGAAACCAATTTGCCTGTTGCCTGCCGGATGATAATCAAAATATCCTATGGACCAGTGGAAAGGATCAAAGGTTTGGACTTGGTCCCTATATTATTGCCGATGGTAAGTTTTTTATTGTCAGTGATGATGGAACCCTGACCATTGCAACTGCATCAACTTCTGGTTTTTCTGTACTTGATAATAGACGAATAATTGAAGGACAAGATGCCTGGGGCCCAATTGCCATTGCGGATGGTAGATTACTCATGCGTGATTCTAAACAAATGGTTTGTCTTGATATTCGAAAATAGAAAATTAAAAGCTATGAAACAGAACAGTTGGATCATTTTTGGAGCAGTCGCGTTACTTGTTGTCATTATGGCCTTTATGGTGTACGATTTTTTTGGTGGGTTTGAGTCAACCCCTAAAAATGTATACGAATTCGATTTAAATGAATTTGAAGCGGTTGATTCTTCGGCAATCTGTTATACTGAAATAATGAATTTTCCTGTGGGGTTGAAATTTCCTCATGCGCTGGCAGTGGACTTGAAAAACAATATTTATGTGGGTGGAGATAGCTTGTTGATTTACAGTGAAAATGGAGGTCTGATGAAAACGATTTACTTGGAAACCGACATTACCAGCCTTGCAATTTCAATAACGGGAGTTATCTTTATCGGAGCTTTTGATCATGTGGAGGTTTTAAATGCTGATGGATCGAAAAAGGCAAGGTGGGAAGTTAAAAACGATCGGGTTTTAATCACGAGTATCGCTATTTCTGATTCTTCTGTTTTTGTTGCAGATGCAGGAAACAAGATGGTCTATCATTATAACCTGAACGGTGATTTCCTAAATGAAATTGGTCGAAAGGACACTTTACAAGGGATTCCGGGTTTTGTTATTCCTAGTGCTTATTTTGATGTTGCGATGGGTCGTGATGGTGAGATTTGGGCCGTTAATTCAGGCCGACATCAGCTCGAAGCGTACGATCCAACCGGAAGATTGCTCTATTCATGGACCAAAACTTCCATGAATTTAGACGGGTTTAGTGGGTGTTGTAATCCTTCTCATATCGCCATTTTACCTGATGGATCTTTTGTTACCAGTGAAAAAGGTTTGGTGCGGGTTAAAATCCATCGGCCTTCAGGCGAATTCGATTGTGTGGTGGCTGCTTCTGATCAATTTGATAAGGGTACCACAGGTCTTGATCTGGCAGTGGATTCTCAGGGAAAAATTATTATTCTTGATCCAAAACGACGGATGATAAGGGTATTTCAGCATAATAGTTTGTAAATTTGGCAACAATGGTCAATCGAAGAGATTTTTTAAAGAAAGTGCTGCGGCAGGTTACCTTTGGCTCGATGGTCTTGGGAAGTGGTTTTTTGCTTCTAAAGGAGAAATCTGACGAAACCTGTAATTTGGACTTTGTCTGTCGCAATTGTAAAAAACTCACTACTTGTGGATTGCCCGAGGCTGATGAATTTATTAAAAATGAGTTGAATGGCAGAAGATAAGACACATAGCACTTCTCGCAGAGAATTCCTTTTCAAGAGCTTGCGCATTTCGGCAGGAGTGGCTCTTGGGGGCGTGGGTATTTTCTTGGCCAAAAATTCAACTTCCGAAGAGCTGGTATGGCAGTTAGACCCTGCTAAATGTGTTCAATGTGGCAGGTGTGCTACCAATTGTGTATTAACTCCTTCCGCGGTAAAGTGCGTGCATGTTTTCGATATGTGCGGATACTGCAACCTATGCGGTGGGTATTTTCGTCCGGGTACTTCTCAACTCACCACGGCTGCCGAAAACCAACTTTGTCCTACAGCTGCCATCCAACGAAAGTTCGTAGAAGATCCTTTTTACGAATATACCATTGATGAAGATTTGTGTATTGGGTGTGGCAAGTGTGTGGCCGGATGTGATGCCTTTGGTAATGGTTCTTTACAATTGCAGGTTCGCCAAGATATTTGTGTGAATTGCAACCAATGTGCCATAGCAAGCGATTGTCCCGCAGATGCATTCAGTCGGGTGCCTGCCAGTAAAAGCAGTATTTTTATTGGGGTAGTAACCGGGAAATCATCTTAGTATGAAAATAGTGGTGAGAAAAACTGTTGCGTTGCTGGCCATCCTTTTTCAAGGAATAACGTCCTATGCACAGCGGTTTCCTAAACCCGAATTTGAATCCGGTTACATTCAAAAAATTACGCAAATTCCTTTACCTCGATCCCAATTTTTCGAATATTTGGATATTGCTGTTCTCGTACTCGCCCTTTCGCTTATGACGTGGTTAGTATTGAAAAAGCGATCACGCTTTGGGGTGCTGTTGGTATCGGTATTTTCGGTCGCTTATTTTGGCTTCTTTCGCGAAGGATGTGTGTGTTCGGTGGGATCAGTTCAAAACATTGCCCTGGCTTTGTTTAACCCGGGTTACAAAATCCCCTTAACTGTATTGGCCTTTTTTATTATCCCGCTGTTATTTTCATTGTTTTTTGGTCGTGTATTTTGTGCCGGTGTTTGTCCGTTGGGTGCCATTCAGGATTTGTTTGTTTGGAAGCCCATCCAATTGAGGTCTTGGTTACAAACCCTATTGGGACTGATTCCTTTTGTTTATCTGGGTTTGGCCATCCTTTATGCTGCCACTGCCACCGATTTTGTGATTTGTAGATATGATCCTTTTATCGGGATTTTCAGATTAAATTCTACTTTTAGCATGCTTTTGCTGGGCGCTGCATTTTTACTGATGAGTGTATTTATTGCACGTCCTTATTGTCGTTTTTTTTGCCCCTATGGGGTTTTGTTGAATTTAACCAGCAGAATTTCTAAATACCATTTAACAATAACACCATCCAAATGTATTCAATGTCGATTGTGTGAGAATTCATGTCCCTTTGGAGCCATTGAGCAACCTGAGTCCATAAGATTTAAAGAGCCGCGCAAAATTACCGTCAAACGTTTTGTGGTACTGTCGGCAGTGATACCTCTGTTGGTGATTATTGGCGTATGGACGGGAGCTCAGCTTAGCGATCATCTGGCTATGGTGCATCCAAAAGTTCGATTGGCGCAAGAAGTTGTGCTAAATAGTCAACTTACAGATAATCAGAATGAAGTTTCGGTTGAAGTAGAGGCTTTTCGTGCGGCTGGCAAAACCAAAGAACAATTGCTCATTGAAACTCAGGAGATTTTACATGAATTCCACGTGGGGAGCATGTGGTTGGGTGGATTTTTGGGATTGGTTTTCGGTCTTACTTTGGCAGGACTTTCTACTTTCAGGTTCAGGAAAGATTATGAGCCCAATAAGGGAACCTGTTTGAGTTGTGCCCGCTGTGTGGATTATTGTCCGGTGGATAAATCAATGGTAGTAGAACCTCATCCTTATTCGGATGAAAGAAGTAATTAAAAATGCAACATTCAAAAGTAAATATCAATTTTTGGAAACGATTGGCTCAAATCGCTGGTGTATTCGCCTTTGTGATTTCCATGCTTTTGATAGTCAATTATGCACAGTACAAGCGCATGGATCCGGTGGAAACTGAACTTATCAATTCATTGGTTCAACGCCTGAATTCCAACCCCGATGATATGCAACTCCGTGAGGAAATCAGAACCATTGACTTGTTGGCTCGTAAAGCCTACTTCACTACACAATGGCAAGTGCGGACGGGAGGCTATTTGTTGCTGTTAAGCGTGGTTCTCCTTGTTTTGGCCATGCAGATGATTCGTACCCATGCTTCTCAGGAAGTGGTAGTTTCTGAAAAGGAAAATACATTTCTCGAACAGAAATTTGCCCGAAAGTGGATAGCTGTAAGTGGTGCTTTTGTGGTATTGGTGGCCTTGTTTTTTGCAGTCCTGACTCATTTCGATCTATCGGAATCGCTTACCAATAAGTTGCTGGTGGCAGATAGTCAGGATGTTCATGAAAACCTGGAGTTACAAAGTCAGTCTGTTGTTGTTCAGGAAATTGTTTCTGAAAATGAATCAGACTCTGTTACTATTCAATTGCAGGAAAGTAATGGTAATGAGTATTTGAAAGATAAGGTCGATAATTTACCCGAAGATCATCCAACTAAGGAGTTGATAGTAGAACCTCAAAAAGAGGTTGTACAACAGGCTGTCGTTAAAGAGGATGCTGTGAAAAAGGTGACAAAACGAGAAGTAATTACTCCGGTAAAAGAAACAATTTCGTATCCATCAGAAAGAGAAAATTTTCTAAATCATCCAGCTTTTCGTGGGCCTGGCGGGAATGGTATTTCGGAACGTAAAAATATTCCGGTAGAATGGAATGGAGAATCCGGGGAAAATGTTTTGTGGAAGGTGAAAATTCCCTTGCATGGTTACAATTCTCCGATCATTTGGGGTGATAAAATCTTTGTTTCCGGCGCTAATTCAGCTCAAAGGGAAGTGTATTGTCTGGATCGAAATACAGGCGATTTTCTTTGGACTACTCAGGTTTCGGGTATTCCGGGGTCACCGGCCGATGCGCCCAAAGTTACCGACGACACCGGTCAGGCTGCACCCACTTTGACCACTGATGGTCATCGGGTTTTTGCTCTTTTTGCCAATGGCGATTTGGCAGCACTCGATATGGAAGGTAAACAAATATGGGCGAAAAACATGGGCTCTACCGGAAATCATTATGGTCATTCGTCATCGCTTATGTTGTTTCAGGATATCTTGATTTTACAATACGATATAAAATCTTCTCCTAAAATTATAGGATTGTCAGCTTTATCAGGAGAAACCATCTGGGAAACCTCACATAAAGTTAAAATTTCCTGGGCTTCTCCCATCGTTGTGAATACAGGAAGCAAGTTCGAAATCATCACGGTAGCCGATCCCATGGTGTCTTCTTACGATCCGAAAACCGGTATGTTGAATTGGGAGCTCGATTGTATTTTTGGTGAAGTGGGACCTTCTGCAGCTTATGCCGATAGTGTAGTATATGCCGTAAACGAATATGCGCGTTTGGTGGCCATTCAGTTGGGCGAGAGTCCTCAAATACTGTGGGAAAGCGATGAGTATTTGTCGGATGTGCCGAGTCCGGTAGCTACCAGTGAATTGCTCTTTATGGCCACAAGCTATGGAGTTATGGTCTGTTTTGATGCAAAATCAGGAGAAATTTTGTGGGAACATGAGTTTGATAACGGGTTTTATTCCTCACCCATGATGGTCGAGGGTAAAATTTATCTCATTGATATGGCAGGCATCATGCATGTGATGGAGGCCAAAAGCGAGTTCGTATTATTGGGTGCGTCACCCTTAGGTGAAAAATGTATGACAACCCCTGCTTTCGCTGAAGGCAGAATCTTCATCCGCGGTAATGAACACTTGTTTTGTATTGGAAATTAAAAAATGTAGGAATTGCAAAGGATGAAAGAAATTGTAGATAAGATCATCATTGAAAAAGGTGGAGCTGTGGAGTCGGTTATCCCGATTTTACAGGCCATTCAGGATGTTTATCATTATCTGCCGGAGGAAGCTTTGGTGCATGTTAGCGAAACCACTGACATCACCCTAGCACGCATTTACGGCATCTCTACCTTTTATTCCCAATTTCGGCATCAGCCCGTTGGTAAACACATGATTAAAGTATGTGTAGGGACAGCATGCCATGTTAAAGGAGCCATGTTGGTTTATGATGCATTCCGTAGAGCCTTGCATTTATCTGATACTGAAGACACCGATGCCGATGGTTTATTTACAGTAGATCAGGTAGCTTGTTTAGGATGCTGTACCATTGCTCCTGCTGTGCAAATTGATGATATGACTTTTGGTCATGTTGTACCCGGAAAAGTAGGAGAATTATTGGAGGAATTCTTGGGAAATCATCATTCGCATCCAACCGAAAATGGTAAGTCCGGATCTCATAGTAATAAGTCAGAAGGTGAAATACGCATTGGGTTAGGTTCGTGCTGTGTGGCCAGTGGTAGCTCAGATGTAAAGCGGGAGTTGGAGTTGTCGCTTAAGGCCAACAAAACAACCGTTGATGTTAAACAGGTGGGTTGTGTGGGAATTTGTAACCAGGTGCCCTTGCTGGAGATCCACAAGCCCAACGAAACCACGCATTATTATACAAAAATCAAGGCTGAAGAGGTTGGTGAAATCATCAGAAAACATTTTAAGTCGAAAAACTTGATCACCCGGGTACAGACAAATCTTCGTTCTTTGTTAAACGATTATGTTTTTTATGGAGTTCCCAAAACCACCCAAAATTATTTGGCTGATCAACCTAACTCTCCCGTGTCAGCCTTTTTAACGGGTCAGCTTAACCTTGCTACGGAGCATCGCGGTTTTATTAGTCCCACTGATTTAGGGGAATATATCCGTCTGGGCGGATTTGACGCCTTGAAGAAATGTATCCATCATCATACGCCTGAGGAAGTGATTCACACGATAAAAGAAAGCGGACTCAAAGGCAGGGGAGGTGGTGGTTTTCCGACAGGGGCCAAATGGGAGCTGGTACAGCAAGCAAATGCTGACCAAAAATATGTGATTTGCAACGGTGACGAAGGTGATCCGGGAGCATTCATGGATCGCATGTTGCTGGAGTCATATCCCTTTAGGGTGATCGAAGGGTTGATGATTGCCGGTTATGTTGTGGGAGCTTCCAAAGGACTTTTGTATATCCGGGCAGAGTATCCCCTTGCGGTGAAGCGCATCCGGGAAGCCTTACAACTTTGTCAACAGGTCCAATTAACAGGAAAAAACATACTGCATACGGAGTTTTCCTTTGAGATCAGTGTTTTTGAAGGTGCTGGCGCTTTTATATGTGGCGAGGAAACGGCTCTGATTGCTTCAGTGGAAGGCAGCAGGGGTATTCCGCGGCTTCGACCTCCCTATCCTTCTGAAAAAGGGTTGTGGGGAAAACCTACTCTCATCAATAACACAGAAACCCTTTCGCTGGTTTCATGGATTATCCGGCATGGGGCTTCTGCATTTTCTTCCATTGGTATTGGTGACAGTAAAGGAACCAAAGTGTTTGCGTTGGCAGGAAAAATCAATCGTGGAGGACTTATTGAGGTTCCCATGGGAATCAGCATTAGGCAGATTGTGGAGGAAATTGGCGGCGGTATTCCCAATGGAAAAGCATTTAAAGCTGTACAAATTGGAGGTCCTTCCGGAGGTTGTATTCCGGCCTCTCTAGCCGATACACCCATTGATTTTGAGTCGCTTTCTTCTGTTGGTGCCATGATGGGGTCAGGAGGATTGGTGGTGCTGGACGAAGACGATTGTATGGTGGATATGGCCAGATATTTTCTGTCGTTTACCCAGGATCAGTCATGCGGACAATGTACTTTTTGCCGGATTGGAACCCGACGTATGCTCGAAATACTGGATAATATATGTGCTGGCAAGGGTAAAATGGAAGATTTAGAGTCGCTGGAAAAACTGGCTCAAAGCACCAAAAATAGCAGTTTATGTGGTTTGGGAAAATCTGCTCCCAATCCGGTTTTGTCCACTATAACTTATTTTAAAGATGAATATTTGGAACATATTCATGGAAAATGTAAAACTGGGAAGTGCAAGGAACTGGTGAACTATGTGATTACCCAGGATTGTATCGGATGTACCAAATGTGCTCAGGATTGTCCCACTGAGGCCATCGGTTTTAAACCCTATGAGGTACATGTGGTAGATCAAGAAAAATGCATTAAATGTGATATTTGTCGCCAGGTTTGTCCAGTAAACGCAGTAACCATCGTATGATTGAGCTGACCATAAATAATACAAAAATTGAAGTTCTGGAAGGGACGAGCGTGTTGCATGCCGCCCGACAATTGGGGGTCGATATTCCGACCATGTGCCACCATGAGGGATTGCCCAATCATCCTTCGTGTATGCTGTGCATTGTTAAAGATACCAAAACCGGAAAGCTTCATCCCTCATGTGCTTTAAAGGCTGAAAATGGCCATAATATCATTACCCATGATGAGGAAGTGCTAGCCGCTAGAAAGGATGCGCTGGAGCTTTTGCTAAGCGATCATGTGGGTGACTGCGAAGCACCTTGCCGTACCAGCTGTCCGGCTTACATGGATATCCCTAAAATGAATCGGTTAATTGTTGAGGGGCGTATGGAAGAGGCTTTACAGATTGTTAAACAAGAAATTGCCTTGCCGCTTATTCTGGGGTATATTTGTCCGGCTCCTTGTGAAAAAGCTTGTCGCAGAACCCAGGTGGATGCAGCGGTGTCCATCTGCAAATTAAAACGTTTTGTTGCCGAGGAAGATCTGAAACTTGCCAGTCCATGGCTTCCGGAAAAAATGCAGGAAAACCACAAAAAAATCGCCATTATTGGAACCGGACCTGCCGGATTATCCTGTGCTTATTATTTGTTGCAGTTGGGTTATGGATGTGTATTGTTCGACCAGCATCCCAAAGCAGGAGGTGCTTTACGTTATGATATTCCGGATGAAAAACTGCCCAAATGGGCATTGGATGCTGAAATAGAACTTCTGGAGAAATATGGAGCTCAATTCAGATTGAATACCAAAATAACCAAAGCGTATTTTGAGAAGGAGGTGAAAGCTGAGTTTGATGCTTGGGTGTTGGCCACTGGAAATTTCAATCAATCCAACCTGCAAACTTTTGGTTTTGATCATGATTCAAACGGGTTAACCGTTGATCGCGAAACCGGAGAGGTGGATAAAACAGGTGTTTTTGCCTGTGGAAATGTCATCCGTTCGCGACGCATGGCGGTAACTTCTGTGGCACAAGGGAAAGCCGTGGCCTTGTCTGTGGATCAATATTTACAAGGAAAGCAACCAGCAAAACTTTCTCGGATGTTCAATTCCAAATTCGGAAAGTTAAAGGATTCGGAAATCGATGAGTACCGAAAAGAAATTGTATCGGAAAGTGCAGCTTCATCACGCATCCACACGGAGGTGTCACTCTCAACTGCGAAAGCTCAAGTGGAGGCTAGTCGATGTTTGCATTGCGATTGCCGTAAACCGGAGACTTGTAAGCTTAGGATTTATTCTGATGAATATCAGGTCAATCGTACAAAATATGCTTCCGGAAATCGAAAGATGGTACGTAAACTATCGCAACACCAATTGATTATTTTTGAACCTGAAAAATGCATAAAATGTAATATCTGTGTGGAAATTTCAGCACGTAAACAGGAGAAGCTGGGATTTACCCAAATACATCGCGGGTTTGTGGTCGAAATAGGCATTCCTTTGAACAAATCCATCGCAGACCTGATGGATCAAACGGCCATTGAATGTGCCAAAGCTTGTCCCACAGGAGCCATCTCATTAAAGTAAAGTCCAATGAATAGGTTGATCTACATATTGTTGTTGAGTCTTGGTTTTTCCCTTTCGGGAAATGCCCAATCCCATTGCTGGCCTTCGTATCGGGGAAATCCGGCCCTGACCGGAAATGCAACAGTAGAAATTAAGGATAATCCTGAGCTGTTGTGGAGTTTTCAAACAGATGATGTCATTAAATCGTCCCCTGTGATTTGTGGCGAAAATATTTATGTGGGAACCATTGGCGGATCTTTATATTCTATTTCTTCCGAGGGTAAAGAAAGCTGGAAGTTTTCAACGGAAACGTCCATTGAGGCTCCTCCTTTGTTGATTGATCAGACTGTTTTTGCTGGATCACTGGAAGGAATCATGTTTGCGCTTGATGCTCAAAATGGAAAAGAAAAATGGCGCTATATAACTGAAGGACAGATTTCAGGTTCGGCCAATGTGGTTCCTAATCTTAAGGAGAGTAAAAACATTATCTTTGGGAGTTACGATTATAACCTGCACTGTGTGAATGCCCAAACAGGAAAACTACAGTGGAAATATGAAACGGACAATTATATCAACGGCACGCCTGCCACCAATGGGGAAGTAGCTGTTTTTGGAGGTTGTGATGGTTTTTTACATTTGGTGGATGTCGTCGATGGAAAAATTGCAGATACGGTTGATGTTGGAACTTACATGGCCTCATCGGCTGCTCTGGATGGCGATAAAGCCTATTTTGGAAACTACGATGGCGTATTCTTTAAGGTCAACATTGCGTCGAAGAAGATCGTCTGGAAAAAAGAAGGGGCAGGACCTTTTCTAGGATCTCCGGCCATTGCTTACAATAAAGTGATTATTGGTTCCCAAGATAAAAAGGTGTATTGCTACGATGAGGCTACCGGTGAAATTGTATGGGAATTCACTACGTTGCGTAAAATAGAGAGTTCTCCTGTGATTGTTGGTCAACAGGTTTTGATCACCTCCATGGACGGGCGCATTTATTTGCTGGATTTGGAATCCGGTCAAAAACGTTGGTCATACGAAATTGGTGCTCCCATCAGTAGTACGCCGGCGGTTATGGACAACCTTATTGTGGTATGTGCCGAAGATGGGAGAGTTTATGCATTTGGGAAGAGATAGCCGAAGTTAAAGGTTACGTGGATGAATTTTAATTAGTAATTGAAAAAAAACATGAAAATAGTCAATATTGTTCCGGGGTTTGGTGGCACGTTTTATTGTGGTAATTGTCTTCGCGACAGCGGATATACCAAGTCCTTGATTGATTTGGGCCACGATGCCATGATGTTGCCCATTTATCTTCCTCTTACCTTGGAGCATGGCGTTGAAAAAGATACCAACCCCATTTTTTATGGCGCGGTCAATATTTACTTGAAACAGAATTTCAAGATCTTTAAAAATATGCCCACCTGGATGGAGCGTATGTTTAATTCCTCAAGAATACTAAAGTATGCTGCTAAAAAAGCCGGGTCAACGCGGACAGAAGGTTTGGAAGAAATGACCATTTCCATGCTGATGGGTCAGGATGGAAATCAAAACAGGGAGCTGCAAGAGTTGATTGATTTTTTGAAGGTTCACGAAAAACCTGATGTAGTTCATTTGAGTAATGCATTGTTGTTGGGATTGGCCAAGCAAATTCGTGAACAGCTTCATATTCCGGTGGTTTGTTCACTGCAGGATGAGGATGTTTGGGTGGATGCCATGAATGATTTCTACCGTGAAAAAGTGTGGAAGTTGATGGCTGATAAAGGAGCGGATGTGGATGCATTTATCGCCGTGAGCGATTATTATGCTGATCAGATGCGAGTAAAAATGCAAATTCCTGAACATAAAATGCATGTGGTTCCCATAGGGTTGGATTCTTCGATTTATCACGCAGCGGAACCGGTTTCTAATCCTCCGGTAATTGGTTATATTTCCCGAATGTATGAAGAACATGGGTTTGGTTTGTTGATTGACGCATTCATTTTACTTAAACAGCAACCCGAATTTAGTTCGGTACAACTCAAACTTTCGGGTGGCTATACGGCTGATGACAAGAAATTTGTGAAAAAGCAGTTGAAAAAACTTAAAAATGCAGGTGTAGATCATGATGTGGAGATACTCGAAGATCATCTTCCTGAAAATAGATACAAGTTTTTCAATCAACTGACACTGCTTACGGTTCCTGTGCTCAAAGGGGAAGCTTTCGGGACTTACCAACTGGAGTCTCTGGCTTGCGGTATTCCTCTTGTTCAGCCTGCATTAGGGGCCTTTCCGGAAATCATTAAAATCACAGGTGGCGGCGTGACCTATTTCCCAAATACGGCTGAGGCCATGCGAGACAAATGGATGGAGGTGCTTTCTGATCCGGCTAAGATTCGTGAAATGAGTTCGGTTGGGAAAAAGACTGTCGCTCATAAATATGCTATTCACGAAGTTAGTAAACAGGTATTAACTATTTATCAAAACCTTGTGAAATGATTTGTCAGGTAGTCGATGTCAAAAAATCCTATTTTAATAACCAGTCTGATCTTCAAAGAGCGGTTTTAAAGGGTGTTTCATTTACCCTTGAACCAGGTAGTACCATGTCAATTGTTGGGCCTTCGGGTTCTGGCAAGAGTACACTGTTGAATATCATCGGAACCCTTGATCTGCCTACTTCCGGAAAGGTATTAATTGATGGTCAAGATATTGCACTTTATAGCGATAATCAATTGGCCACCATTCGAAATCAGCAAATCGGATTTGTGTATCAGTCGCATCACCTGTTGCCACAGCTCAATTTGCTCGAAAATGTATTGCTTCCTACTCTTCCCGTAAGGGAAAAATCGAAAAGGAAGATGGCTCTGGAGCGAGCGATGTTCTTGCTCGACAGTGTTGGTCTTGCCGATAAAATTCATCAACTTCCGGGACAACTCTCTGGAGGTGAATGTCAGCGGACTGCCGTTATAAGGGCCATGATTAATCGTCCCAAACTTATTTTGGCCGATGAACCTACAGGGTCGCTAGATGACAGTTCTGCCGGCAGAATAGGGGAGTTGTTGTTGCGGCTTAATCAACAAGAGCAAGTGGCCTTGATGGTTGTTACTCATTCGGTTAAGCTAGCCGATGTAATTGGAAATGTGCATTACCTGGAAGGCGGAAAGCTATCCTTAAAATAAAGTTACTTGTTATTTTGTATTGATTGTTACCTATGAAACCAAAAGCATTTGTCTCTAAAAGTTGGTTGTTTTTCAAAAAGCAGCATATGTTGGTATTTATGGCTGTTGTCATAAGTACGGCAGTACTTACCGGGGCTTTGGTGATTGGAGATTCGGTGAAATACAGCTTGAGCCAACTGGTAGATCAAAGACTAGGTAAAGTGGAATTTGCCATGGTGACGGGCGACCGCTTTGTGCGGGCTGAGTTGGCCAATGAAATTAGTCGGGAGTTGAGTGTTGAGGTAACGGCTTTGTTGACCATGAAGGGGATGGCGATCAATGTTCAGAGTCAAAACCGAATACCCAATGCGCAAATTTTAGGTGTTGACACTTCTTTTTGGGCTCTTTCTAAAATAAATATGCCAAGATTGGCATCAAATGAAGTGATCGTTTCGAAAAATGTTGCTGAGGAATTGTCTCTAGAGGCGGGTGATGAATTGCTATTGCGGGTTCAAAACGTTGAAATCATCCCTGTTAATGCGCCATTTGCTACCGACGAAGAAAGTACAATTGCCTTGAGGGTGAAAATTATCGCCATTGCCAGCGACGATCAGTTGGGGAGGTTCAGTTTGCGCAATAACCAATTGGCTCCATTCAATATCTTTATACAGCGCGATTTTTTGGCGCATAAGTTGGACTTGAATGGATTGTCCAATTTGATTTTATCTTCTTCTTCAGATCACACAACAGTTGCAGGTGTAAATCAGAGTTTGGGAGAAAATTGGAAGTTAAAA
>JBFHGX010000090.1:0-16182 GCA_041582875.1 Bacteroidales bacterium
ACTAAATCGGGATACTTTGATTGGGTCAATAATACCAGCACGCCAGCAACGATAACACCAGTATTTATCATAATATCGTTTGATGTGAATATCATCGTGGCTTTCATGTGTGCTTCTTCACTTTTCGATTTTTGTAATAAATAAAGACAAACCGAATTGGCAATCAATGCCAATGCCGAAACAATTATCATGGTTTGAAAATCGGGTACTTCTTCAAAACTGATAAACCTGCGTATTACTTCCAAAAGACCAAGAAAGGCCAATGCCAGTTGAAAATATCCGCTCATTTTTGCTACTTTTTTCTTGCGGATTACAGTTGAACCAACTGCCCAAAGGCTAAGGCCATAAACCAGTGCATCTGCCAGCATATCCAACGAATCGGCAACCAACCCCATAGATTTAGAAATAAACCCTGTGGTGATTTCAATAATAAAAAAAGCAAAATTGATTATCAGTACTGTCCAAAGGAGTTTTGATTGTACCGATGTATTGTCTTTGATTTCATCTGCTTTGGCAACAATTGTTTCTTTTCGTTTAGCACCTAAATTGAGTTCTTTCAGGTTTTTTTCTATTTCCCCATTTTCTTCGGAATGAAAAACGGTGAGCTTTCGGTTCTCAATATCGAATGCCAAACTTTTAATGCTTGATAAACCTTCGAGTTTCATCCTGATAAGGGCTTCCTCGGAAGGGCAATCCATTTTGGAAATTTTAAAGGTTGTTTTAAACATTGCGAATGACATGTTTTAGTTTTTGTTGAATCTCATTTGCAATACCAGCCAATTTTTCATTTTCAACTGATTGCATTGATGCCATTGGGTCAATGGCAGCAATTTCTGTTTGGGTTTTTGAGACTTGCTGCACGATTACATTGCAAGGCAACATTGTACCAATTTTATCTTCTTCCTGCAATGCTTTGTAAGCAAAAGATGGATTGCAAGCACCCAAAATCCTGTATTTTTTGAAATCGACATCCAATTTCTTTTTTAATGTTGCATGAACATCAATCTCGGTTAATACCCCAAAACCTTCTTTTTGAAGTTCTTCGGTCACTCTTTCGATTGCTTCTTCGAAGGAGCAATTCAATGTTTTTTCAAAATAATATTTCATCGTTTTCGCTTTTAATGTGAATTATTAAATGAGTAAGTTGCCCGATATATTCATGTAAAGATTTCTATAAAGGGTTCTTCTTTTATCGAGATTATTTGTAAATGGAAAGGGCTTTACGTAAACCCTTTCCATATTTCTGCCAAACAGTTTATTTAATTGCACCGATAAATGTTTCACTATAAGTTGAGCTACCTGATTTAACCTTAAATGAATAGTTGCACGTGTGATTATTGGGGTTAAAGCCACCATAATGTTGTTCACCTTGATTATGCTGGGTATTCATGTGATTGTTCCATGCATTCCACATATTGTTTTGGCCACCCCACCAATGGTCATGTTCGCCTTCCCAGCCGCTGTGCCAACCTTCGGGTCTACTGTTGCAAAAATTATGGTTGTCGAGATTGTGACCGTACTCATTATAAAAATCCTGCCCAGAGAAGCACATCATTACACTGTCAATGTTTTCATACAACATCATATGCAAGGTTGTATCAAAATTATCTGCAATACAATGCGCGCTAATCATCGAATCGTTTATAACTGCAACATTGAGGGTTGCAGGTATGCTCAGATTTGTTTGTGAGTTTTTTAATTCCCCTGAGTAGGTACCGTTTACCAAATTAGATAAGCCTGTGGAATTTGGATTTGTGTCAGTTTTTTTACAAGAAACTGCTAAAACTGTTGCCACGACAAGTGACACAAAAAAAACATTTTTAATTACTTTCATGATAAATTTATTTAATTGTTTAAAAATTATTGAGAACACTATTTATTTTTTGTTGTTTCTGTTTACCAATACTTTCCATTTTATGGTGGTATATATTTTAAAATGCAGATAGGGGATTTAGAACCGCCAATTCATTACTTCATCATTTCGGTATTGAATATAAATTACTTTACTCCGCTTTTCAAACCCGTTTTTACCCGGTACACTTTTTCAACATCAGATATGTAAATTAGACCGTCTCCGGAATTTCCTGTTCGCCCTTGTTCCGATATGATGGAAATTATTTTGTCTACATCTTCTTTTTTACTTACTATTTCTAGTTTAGCCACCGGACTATCCGAAATTGAAAAGTGCGTTGAAATGGAAGGGTCGTCACTCTGAAATTTGCCTGTGCCTTCTGCCATCGAAATGGTAATGTTTGGATATCCAGCATCCATTAACTCATGCACAATGACGTTAACCTTAAAAGGTTTTACAAATGCTTTTATTTCTTTCATGATTTTAGTTTTTAATGTTCGTGTGAAGTTTCTCCCTTGCCTATCTCAGATAGTAAATAATAGGCTGAATTCAATACAATCTGTGTGTTCTCGGGTAAGCTGTCAACAAGCATTATTTGAGTGTAACCATCATCTTTAAGCCCGGTAATAACCTCAACCATACGAAAAGCCATTTCGCCATTGTCGTTATGCCCTGAGTCATTGTCGTGCCCGCTATGTTCGTCATCGTCATCGTGAGCATCTGTTTTTTCTGCCGTACCATGGTCATGCCCTTCGTGTTCATCACTATCTGCGTGATTATCTGCATTTTCTGCCGTAGCATGGTTGTGTCCATCATTTTCTTCATGCTCCAGCGATTGGTTATCTACAATAAAAATGAACGATTTTGTTCCCTCGGTAACAATGGCATCGTTGGGTACGGCTTGGGTATATTGATTGTCGGTGTGCAAATGCCCTGAAATATACATACCCGAAATAAGTCCGGTAACTTTTTCATTTATATTCGCATGAATATGAACAGCTCTTGAATTTGCTTCAAATTCTTTTCCGATGGCAAAGACGGTGGCTGTATATTCTTCATCTGGGCGGTTTGAAACGGTAAAATGAACAGTTTGACCTTCCTTTACAAGATGAACATCGTTTTCGTAAATCATAAAGTCGGCATGAATTTGACTGTTATCTGAAATGGAAAAGAGTTTGTCTTTGGCATCTACATAGGTACCAACTTTTATATTAACATCATTAACAAAGCCATTAATTGGTGCTATAATATTAACTGTATTTGAAATATTCCCTTCTTCAATTTTATCAGGAGAAAGGTTTAGTAATTGCAAACGGGATTTTAATCCTTCGTACTTTGCTTTAGCTGTGTTGTATTCTGATTTTGCCTGCTGGTACTCTTTGCCTGAACCAACATTGTTTTCATATAATTCTTTCTGACGTTCATATTCTTTTTCCAGGTACTCCAGTTTATTTGCTACTTCAGAAAACTGTTCCTGAAGAATTATATAATCAGGATGCTCAAGAACGGCAAGGCGCTGTCCTTTAGATACTTTATCACCATGAAACACCTCGATGCTTTTCACATTTCCACCAATTATTGCAGTTACATCGGCACTGCTTGAAGGAGGCACTTCGAGCTGTCCGTTGGTTTTTACCACGGTGGTCAAATTCCGCATTTGAATAGTTCCTAATTTTAAATTAAGTGCTTCCTGCTGATTTTTATTAAGTACAACTACTCCTTCTGCACCACTCTCTTCATGTTCTTCCCCTTCATGACCTACGTGGCCTTTATTATTTGTTGAGTTACAAGATATCAAAGTTGCAATGGCTATAATTGCGACAAATATTTTATTTTTCATTTTTTCCATTTTTAAATATTACTTACCTGTTATATATTTTAATTGAGCTGACAATTCAAAGTATTCAGCCTGTTGTTTTAGAAAATCCTGCTTGGTATTGATAGCCGATTCCATATTTTGAATGAACTGCACATAGTTAATGCTACCCAGTTTATATCCTAAATTAGATGCCTGGATTTGTTCATCTGCCAATGGTAACGCTTCATTTTTATAGTAATTAATAACTTCAAGCAATGCAAGATATCTGCTAATCTGTTGATTATAACCTGCTTTGATTTCCAATTGCTTTTGTTGATATTGCTGACCTACAATCTGAGCGTTTAAATTTGCAGCTTTCGTTTTACCCGATTGAGAGAAAAACAACAATGGAATAGAAATGCCTGCTTCCCAACCGTAAAATCCTGAATTGCCATCAACCGATTGCAATTTATAGCCAAGGTCTAATTTTGGCAAGAAATTGGCTTTTTCCGTTTTCCATTCCGAATCGGCTACTTTAATGGCAGAGGAGTAGTAATTCAATAAAGGACTTTCGTTCAATGAATCGCTGGGGGAAACCATATCAAAAACATCCTGCTCAAGGGTTTGAATATCAACGTCAAACTCCGATGGATATAACAAGTATTGATTTAGGATTTGTAAGCTTGCCAAATAATTGCTTTCAGCTTTCTTTATATTTACCTGCAATTCTTTGTACTTAACCGAAGCGGAAAGGTATTCAATTTTAGAAGTTGCTTGTGTTTTATACCTCAATTCTGCGGCTTTCAGAAAGTCGGTGTACAAGGTGTCAAGTTCTGTAAAAAGCAACCATTGTTGTTTATAATAAACTGCATTATACCAGGCTATACTCACATCTCGTGAAACTGTTTTTTCAGTTAAATTCTGACCTATTAACGCTTGTTGAGTACGTGCATCGGCCAATCTGCTTTTTGACGGAATACTGAAAACATCAATATCCGACTGAACAACCCCAAATTTGTTATGAATGCCGGGCGCACCGTTCCCAACTTCTTCTTTGCCCGTGTAAACAGAGGTTGTACCTAATTGGTAAGCCGTTGCTTTCATGGCTTTTTGCTTGTCAACCTCCATCTGGGCAGCTTTAATTGAAGGATAGTTCTCTTTAGCCCTTTCAATAACCTGTTGAAGCGTTAAACTTGTACTTTGGGCTTTTAGGTTGACTGACAAACAAACACCTCCAATCGTTAAAAACAAGGCTATCACAGCCGGACTAGGCGCTGGGACTTTAATTTTAAAATTACCTGTTTCAACAAAACGGTATAGTATAGGTAAAACTATTAAGGTTAATAAAGACGAAGTAAGCATGCCTCCAATCACTACTGTTGCCAAAGGTTGCTGTACCTCGGCACCTGCCGATGTTGAAACAGCCATTGGGATAAATCCTAAAATATCAGTAGAAGCTGTTAGAAAAATTGGACGAATGCGTCTTAATGAGCCTTTTTTAATAATGTCGTCGATATTAAAGCTGCCTTCTGCTTTCAGTTCATTAAAACCAGAAATCAGCACCAAACCATTCAACACCGCAACACCAAACAAAACGATAAAACCGACTCCGGCAGAGATACTAAAAGGCATATCACGAAGATATAATGATAAAATGCCACCCACCGCTGCAAAGGGAATCGCAATATATATCATAAGGGTTTGCTTAAAAGATTTAACGGCAAAAAATACCAGCATAAAAATTAAAGCCAAAGCAAGAGGAACCACAAAGGACAAACGCTTCGATGCCCTTTCGAGATTTTCAAAAGCTCCACCATATCGAATATAATAACCTGAAGGCAGTTCAAGTTTTTCATCTAATGTAGTTTGAATTTCTTCAACCAGTGATTTTATATCTCTGCCTTCAACATTAATTCCTACATAGGTTCTTCTGTTGGTATTATCACGGCTTATTTGCATAGGGCCGGGCTGATAACTTATTTCAGCCACTTCCTTAATAGGAACTTGGTTGCCATCGGGTAAACTCACAAACAAATTTCGGATATCGTCAATGCTTGTGCGGTGTTCTTCGTCTAAACGCACCACTAAATCGTACATTTTTTCACCTTCGTAAATTGTACCTGCAATACCACCGCTAAAAGCGGTTTCGATAAGTGTGTTCAAGTCCTTTATTTTCAGGCCGTATATCCCCATTTTATTGCGGTTATAACGCACGGTTATTTGTGGCAAACCACGGGTTGCTTCGGCTTTTATGCCTGCAATTCCGTCAATGCCGGCAATAAGTTTGGATATCTCTTCGGCTTTATTTGCTAAAATATCCAAATCGTCGCCATACAGTTTTACAGCAACATCTTCACGAATTCCTGTTAGTAGTTCGTTAAAACGCATTTCTATTGGTTGGGTAAACTCAAAATTGATACCGGGCAGCACACTTACCTTTTCTCTCACTTTATCAATTAACTCCTCTTTGGTTTCTGCTTTTGTCCATTGGTCTTGAGGATTCAAAATCACAAAAATATCGGCTATGTCAATAGGCATTGGGTCGGTAGGTAAATCGGCAACGCCTATACGGCTTTGAATACTTTCAATTTCGTCAGGAAAGTTTTCCAATACTATTTGCTCCAAGCGTGTAGATGCTTTTTCCACTTCGGACAAGGAAGTACCCGGTTTAAGAAATGCCTGAAAAGCAAAATCGCCCTCATCGAGTTGTGGAATAAATTCAGCCCCCATACGTGAGAATAAGAATCCGCCGAGAATCAATAACATAAAAGCACCACTAATCACCCAGCGGCTTCGTTTAAGAGCCCAGGTTATAATTGGTTCATAAATGCGCTCCATTTTTTTAATGGCTTTATCACCCCAACTTTGTTTTTCGTTTTTTGGCGGTTGTATAAATGAAGCCGCCATCATTGGGATATAGGTTAAACACAACACTAATACACCTAAAACAGCAAAACCAAAAGTCATTGCCATAGGGATATACATTTTACCTTCGACACCTTGAAGAGCCAGAACAGGAATAAAAACAATTAAAATGATTAGCTGTCCAAAAAAGGCTGAGTTCATCATCTTGCTTGCCGATTTATAGGCCAACTCGTCTCGTGTTGTTTTATCCGGTTTTGTTCCTATATAGTTTTTACTGTGTAGGTAGAAAATCATACTTTCCACAATAATTACCGCACCATCCACCAGTATTCCAAAATCAATTGCACCCAAACTCATTAAATTAGCCCATACACCAAAAATATTCATCATAATAAATGCAAAAAGCAGAGATAAAGGGATAGTCGATGCAACGATTAATCCGCCCCTTAGATTCCCAAGGAATATTACGAGTACAAAAATGACTATCAAAGCACCCAATGACAGGTTTTCGGCAACCGTAGAGGTGGTACTTTTAATCAGTTTACTGCGGTCGAGAAACGGCTTTATGGTTACACCTTCGGGTAACGACTTTTGAATTAAGGCAATGCGTTCTTTTACAGTTGTAATAACATCATTGGAGTTTTCCCCTTTTAACATCATCACAATACCACCAACGGCTTCTCCTTTTCCGTTTTTGGTAAATGCACCGTAACGTACAAAGCTGCCATATTTCACTTCGGCAACATCACGAACAAATACAGGTTGTCCATCAATATTGGTAACCAACGTATTTTTAATGTCATCCAGCGAACGCATTAAGCCTTCGCCCCGAATAAAGTTGGCTTGAAAGTTTTTTTCGATATAAGCTCCACCTGTATTTTGATTGTTAGCTTCAAGGGCATCAAAAATATCGGATATGGTAATATTCATACTTCGTAGCTTATCTGGATTCACAGCTACTTCATATTGTTTTCCTCTACCGCCAAAAGAGTTAACCTCTACCACACCCGGTAACATTGCCATTTGTCGCTTTACTATCCACTCTTGCATTGTACGAAGTTCCATATCGTCATAAATGGTGTCGTAGCCCGGATCTACTTCAAGGGTGTATTGGTATATTTCGCCTAAACCAGTACTGATAGGTGACATAAATGGTTCTCCAAAGCCTTGTGGGATTTTTTCTTTTACTTCGGCTAAGGCTTCGCTCACTAATTGCCTGGGCAAATATGTCCCTGCACTCTCATTAAATACAATGGTTACAACCGACAGTCCAAACCTTGATACACTCCGTATCTCCGTAACATCAGGTAAGTTCGCTACTGCCAATTCTACCTGATAGGTTACAAACTGCTCAATGTCTTCAGTTCCTAGGTTCGGAGCTAAAGTTATAACCAAAACCTGATTGTTTGTAATGTCAGGTAAGGCATCGAGCGGCACTTTATTTATTGAATAAATCCCTCCTAAAATCAGACCGATTGTCATCAGCCAGATAAGAGCTTTATTCTTTATTGAAAACGAAATAATACTGTTTATCATTGAATATATTTTTTAGTTCAATTCTGTTATTCATTATTTTTCTCGTAATATTGATTGAAGTTTTCAATATTTTTGAAATAGACTAATTCAGGTTTATACTTTTCCTTAAATCCAATAATTGCATCTGCTTTATTTATCAAATCTCCTGTATGGGCATCTGAAACTATGGCTACTTCCGTAAAATGTTTTACTAAATGGTTAAAACATACCTGGCTACAGAAATAATATGTTTTGCCCTCGTAAACTACTCCAGTACTTTCGTGAAATTGAAGTTTATCTTCATTCATACAAACAAGTACACCAGGTACTTTGTCGCCATACCAAGCAATTTTTCGCCAGGCATATTTGGTGTCACACCAGTAGGTATGAAAGATTAAAAAAGATATGAGACATAGAAAAAGGATACCGAAAACTATCCGTAAGTTTCTAGTAAATTTTTTTTCGTCAAGCTTTTTCTTTTCAAGAAGCTGCCGCTTACGTAATCGCTTTTTTTTCATTCTGGAGAGAATAAAAGATTAGTACAACCGATAAACTAATCTATCGGTAATAAAAAAGTCAAAAAGAAATTAAACAGTAACTGGGGGAGCCCTCAACGAATGGTTGGTAAGGAATATTTGTTTTTTCGGAAAGAATATTAAAGAATGGGCATAGTTTACCACATCGGAATTTGATGCTAATTCAAAATTTGTGCTAATATTGAAAAGGTCAAAATTTAAATTTGATGAAGGTGTGGAAAGTATAGTTAAATCGCTTCCGTTTTCCGAAACAATAAGGTTAAATGCATGACAATGAGTATCCGGGTTTTCATTTTGTCTGTCGGTATTCGTAGTTTCGCATTCTAAGTTTTCGTGATGTGCTTCGATTGAATCAAAGTGGTGATGATGAGGGATTGTAGCATGAAGTAATATTATCAGTCCTGCCAATAACATTAATACAATTCTACTATTTTCCCCTTTAAGCATTATTATGTTTTGAATTAAAAATTATAGCGACAAATATACATAAAAGTTTATGCAACCAAGTTGCATAGTTATATTTTACAATTGGGACAGATACCCTTTACAACCATATTGACGCTCTCAAGGGAAAAACCTTTTGGTAGTTTTATTGAAGGGATAGAAATATCGTTCAAGCAATATGTTTTTTTACACCTAACACATAGAAAATGAACATGCAAGTCTTCTGGTTGACATTCACATCTATGCTGACACAAAGCATATTTTACAGAACCAGTTCCGTCATCAATGCTATGAATCAGCTTATTTTCCTCGAAAGTTTTTAGGGTTCGGTATAAAGTGGCTTTATCTGCTTTTTCAAATTTTCTTTCAAGCTCCGGTAAACTGATTGCATTTTTTTGTTCTGTCAGAACTTCCAAAACCAACTGTCGCATCGCGGTTGGTTTGATGTTTTTCGAGTAAAGTTTGTTATCTATATCCTTCTTCATATCAATGTTCTCAGTTCGTTCAAAGCTCAAATGTAACGATTATGTACTGGTGGGTAGGCAAATTATTAACCATAATGAAATTATCAAATGATAATTTCATTATGGTAGTAAGAAAAAAGAGGTTGTTCAAATTTTTTTTATTAAAAAGGTGTCCTCATTTGAGGATTTCAAAATCCACAGAATCAACTTTAGTAATTTCTATATGAACAACCTCTTTAGTTATTAATGTTTATGACCGGATGTGTTTTTTTCGTTCGTTGGTCTATCATATTTACAACATCCCGGAAGATTGTCATACGTTTCATCTGTTGCCTTGTGCATCTCAGTATCATGTCCAACTTCTGCGATGGCTTCCTGAATTTTGTGGACATTGGTTTTAGATTCATCAAAGGTAACCTCAATCATTTTTGTTTCCTTATTCCAAGTGGCAGTACTGACACCTTCAACTGATTTGGCAGCCTTTTCGATGCGTGCCTTACACATTCCGCAATTGCCGAAAACCTTGAACGTTTCGGTTTTGTTTCCCGCGAAAACCGCTGTTGCTCCAAACAGGAACATGGCGATTAAACTAAAAAATTTTAATTTCATGAATTAAATCTTATTGTTTATTAATACTAGTTCACTCTCGTACCTGTGAATACTTTACTTATCTGAGTTTCACTTCCCGGAGTTTTAAAACGGTAAATAAAGGTGTGATCCGTCATTGAAAAACCACCATAGTGTTTATCACCTGTCGAATGGTCGGTATTCATGTGGTTCGACCACGATTGCCAGTTGCTGTCTCCCATCATATGATGACCTCCGGTCATTTGGTGATGGTATTCAGTCAGAAAATCCGTATCGGTAAAACACACCATGGTACTGTCGCCATTGGCATATAAATCCATCATAAAGGTGGTATCGAAATCACTATTAAAGCAATGGATGTTAATGGAATAATCATTGACTTTTGCAATGATTGTGGAGGCAGGATCGGTCGTTTTCAGGCCATTGATTTCCAGTGTACCTTCGTAAGTACCTGTAAGGCCTTTTGTTAAGTCGATGGTGGAGTCGCTTTTTTTACACGAACCCAACATCAGCAGAAATGCCATGGAAAATCCAATGGCAAGCAAATTGATTTTTTTCATTTTAGATAGTTTTAATTGTGAATAATTATTGAATGTTAATTGATTTATTTTTTCCGAAGTCTCAAAGCATTAGCAATAACAGATACTGAACTGAAACTCATCGCAGCTGCGGCAATTATTGGGCTGAGTAATATTCCAAAAAACGGGAATAAAATTCCTGCTGCCACAGGAACGCCAAGTGCATTGTATACAAACGCAAAAAACAGGTTTTGTTTTATGTTGCGCATCACCTTATGACTCAGATCACGGGCGCGTACAATGCCACTCAGGTCGCCTTTCACCAGCGTGATTTCAGCACTTTGCATGGCAATATCCGTGCCGGTACCCATTGCAATACCAACATTTGCCTGTTCAAGCGCCGGGGCATCGTTAATACCATCGCCTGCCATGGCCACGACATGGCCTTGTTCCTGCAATTCTTTTACTTTTTTATATTTATCGTCCGGTAGGCAATCGGCCTGATACCCATCCAACCCGAGTTTGTCGGCAACGGTTTTGGCGGTGTATTTGTTATCGCCCGTGAGCATGTGTACTTTTATGCCCATTTTTTGCAACTCTTTAATGGCATTGGCGGAACTTTCCTTAATTTTATCGGATACACTGACAACTCCTTCCACTTTTTGTTCCAAAATCAGGAACATCACAGTCTGGGCTTCATGCTGCCATTTTTCGACGAGTTTATTATTGTCTTCATCCAATTTTGCATTAAAGTCATCTACCAGCTTTTGGTTTCCCAAGCCAATTTTTTTTCCTTCATAATTTGCCTGAACGCCTTTTCCGGTAATGGATTCAAACTTGTCCAATTTAATCAGTTTGATGTTCTTTTCTTTTGCCCCTTTCACAATGGCATCGGCAAGAGGATGTTCGCTGTTGGCATCAATGGAGGCCGCCAGTTTTAAGATCTCATCATCAGTTAAAGAACCAAATGATTTAAAATATTTCAAGCTGGGTTTGCCTTCAGTCAAAGTGCCTGTTTTATCAATGATAAGTGTGTCAACTTTGTTCATTTCTTCAATGGCACGGGCATCTTTTACCAGCACTCCTGATTGGGCACCGCGGCCGGTACCCACCATGATTGACATTGGAGTAGCCAAACCAAGTGCACAGGGACATGCGATTATCAAAACCGCAACTGCATTTACAAACGCATAAACATACGCCGGTTCGGGTCCCCAAATAGCCCATACTGTGAATGTGATGATGGCGATGGAAAGTACAATTTGTACGAAATACTTCGCGACTGTATCAGCCAATTTTTGAATGGGTGCCCGTGAACGGCTAGCCTGGTTAACCATTTCGATGATTTGAGCCAGCAGGGTGTCGCTGCCTACTTTCGTGGCTTTCATTTCAAACACTGTTTTGCCGTTGATGGTTCCGCCGGTTACTTTGTCGCCTTTTTCTTTTTCAGAAGGAATCGGTTCACCGGTAATCATGCTTTCATCAATTACGGCAGTCCCATTGAGCATCACACCGTCGACAGGGATTTTTTCACCAGGCTTTACTTTAAGTACATCGCCAACTTTTACGTCTTCGAGTGGGATTTCCTGTTCTTCACCATTCTTGATAATGCGTGCGATTGGCGGGACAAGCCCCAGCAATGCTTTAATGGCTGTATTGGTTTTGCTGTGCGCACGTAACTCAAGCACCTGCCCAAGTAAAACCAATGTTAAAATAACGGCAACTGCTTCAAAGTAAATATGCACATTGCCCCCGGCATCCTGAAACTGGGGTGGGAAAATACCCGGTAACAGCATTGCGACAACACTAAATATATAAGCCGCACCAACTCCAATAGATATTAATGTCCACATATTTGGCATCCACCTCACTATGGAACTCCATCCACGTTTGAAAAACTCCCAGCTGGAGTAAAATAGAACGGGAGTAGCCAAAGCGAATTCAATCCAGTTCCAGATTTTTTTAGGAGCAATTGATTCAAGATTTACAAAGGGTAAAAATTCTGACATGGCGATAAACAAAACCGGAACAGCCAAAATAAGAGCAACCCAGAATTTCTTTGCCATCTGTTTATATACTTTTTCATCCTCGCTTGTTTCCTCTCCTTTTTCAGGAACCAATGTCATCCCGCATATTGGACAGTTGCCTGGATGGTCTTGCCTGATTTCGGGGTGCATAGGGCAGGTATAAATAACGTTTGACGAAGGTTTTGCACTTTCTTCTTTTTTCAGGTGCATTCCACACACCGGGCAATCACCTAGTTTATCGTAGGTTTTGTCGCCTTCGCATTGCATGGGACAATAATAAAGTCCCTTTTTATCCCCCTGATTTGCAGGTTGATGATTGTGCTGATGTGTTTCAGTCTTTGTTTTGTGGTGATGTTCTTTCTTAGGATCATTTTCTGCTTTTTCAACAGGAATCAGATGCATATTACAAACAGGACAATCACCTGTTTTGTCGTAGGTTATGTCACCTTCGCAGTGCATTGGGCAGAAATATGTTGGTATATTGTTACTTTCCATTACGTTGAATTTTTGCTGTTAATGCGCAATCTTTTATCATTGTTGGCTTTGCATACATTTTTTTTATAAGTCGCTTTTTATCCTCATATTCTTCTTTAGATAATTTACCATTGGCGAAGTGCTGGTTTAAGATGTCGAGGGCAGATTTACTGTTGTCAACCGAGCGACCAAAAGGAGCAAATTTGCCAAACACAAGCCAAATGACCAACAAAAGGATCATGACTCCAAAAAACCAGCCAATTCCCATTCCCCAGCCCATTCCATTGAAACCATTCATGATATTTCCCTTTCTTTTTAATGATTTGGTAAAAAATAATTTTAATCAATTGATTTAATTGTTCAACAAAAGTACCCTATGCTCTACAGTAGCGTGTTATACAATTCCTTAAATAGTTTACATGATTTTCTGATTTTAGATCTGATCGATGGGTTTACGCTTTTGTGACCGCAGATTTTTAAAATATGAAGGTGTAAAACCGGTTACTTTTTTAAATTGACCTGATAAGTGCGCCACACTACTGTACCCCAATTCGAAAGCGATTTCACTTAGCGTTTTTTCATCGTATACCAGCAGTTCTTTCACGCGCTCAGTTTTCAGATTTATCATGTACTTTTCGATGGTGATGCCCTCCACCGAGGAAAATAAGGTACTCAGGTAGTTATAATCATGATGAAGCTGACCGGACAAGTAACCTGAATAGGTGGCCTTTATATCGGTTGGGTGATTGTAGATCAGATCGACAAGACAGTTTTTAATATGTTCAATGATCCTGCTTTTAGCATCGTTGAGGGTTTCAAATCCTGATTTTTTAAGCTGCCCTTCGATGAATTCCAGTTTTTCGACAGGAATGTCTTCCACCACCGAAGCACTGCCCAGTTGCACCACTGCCTCGGGAAAACCGGCCTCACGAAAGATGCTGGATACAGCCATAACACATCGGTCGCAGACCATGTTTTTAATGAATATCTTCATTGTCATCAAGTTTACTTAGATTTCTTTTGATAATACGGTCAGCGGTTTATTTACTTTTCAGTGTGTCCTTAGTTTCACCGCATTTAAGCATCTTTTCACCAAAATACGGGTTGCGTATTTCGGTGTCATTGCTAATCCAAAAGGCCCCTTTGTTGTCGAACGCCATAGGACAGTATTGATAATACCTGGTAACGTTACCCGAATTGCCAAAAGTTTGTAACATAAGATAGAGATTATCAGAAATGATACTAAAGTGCTTACGCTTCATATCGATCCCTTTCATTTGGATGATACCATTTAAGTTTTCGATCATAGGTTTTTGATATCCCATCCATTTTTTATGTGAATCACCTTTGAGTTGGCCCATATCCAACTCGCTTATCGATTTTAGCGTGTTCTTGGCTGCAGAATCGACTTGGTCTTCATTTGATTCAACAAAGGCATCTTTTAGCGCCAGATAGTTTTTAACAAGCATCTCAAGTTGCCTATTAAATTTTTCTGTGGAGACGATTTTGTTGTTTGCACTTGGTTCTTTAGTCACCTTGTCATTCACAGGACTATCATCCATTGAACCTCCAGATTTGTTTCCGTCTCCCATATCCATACCGGCCATTCCGCCGCTTGATATCTTCTCTCCCTCAGGATTCATCATACTCGTTTTTCCTGCTAATTGGGCCGCTGCATCCACACTAAAAGTCCCGTTGGTTACAATTTCTTCACCTTCAGCTAATCCATCTACCACAACAAAGGAGTTTTTCATGGCAGCACCCAGGGTGATTTCGCGCATCTTAAATGTAGCATGCTCCATGTCGGGAATCTTCACATAAACAACAGAGCGTTTGCCAGTCCAGAGTACAGCTGTTTGTGGAATCACAAGTTGGTTATCTTCCCCAACTAATGATGAGTGGAGGATCCCGTTGATGAACATCCCCGGTTTTAACTGACCGTCCTGGTTGCTTAATTCTATTCGCACCCGGGCTATTCTTGTACCAGGATCGATTACAGGATCGATGAACGAAACTTTACCCGTAAAACTTTTTCCGGGAATGGCCTGTGCCGTAAATTCAACGGGTTGGTTGAGCGAAACCCAGGCAAGGTCTGATTCATAGGCATCAAAAATCCCCCAAACTTTTGATAGGTCGGTAACATCGAAAAGGACTGCCCCTTTTGAAATGTAATCCCCTTCATTTACTTTTCGGTCGACTACAATCCCTGAAGTATTGGCATAAATGTTAAACGTAGAAGTCACCTTCCCCGATTTTTCCATATCTCCGATCTGTGCTTCGGTTAGTTTCCAGTTGCGTAGCTTTTCACGGGCAGCTTCTACCATTGCCGGATATTTATCCTTCAATGACAATGATTCGAGTAATTCTTTTTGAGCAGTTATCAGTTCCGGTGAGTAAATCACGGCAATGAGTTGGCCTTTTTTCACCTGTTCTCCGGTCACATTGATCATCAATTTTTCAATACGCCCGGGAACATGAGCAGTTTGCGATTGCTTCAGACGTTCGTCAACCTGGATTTTTCCATACAGAAACACGTCTTTATCAACGGATCCCCTCCTGACAACAGATGTTTGAACCTCAGCCAATTTCATGGCTGATTCGCTCATTTCAATGGCTTGGTCATCGATTTCGACATTTGAATTTTTTAGTGGAATTAGCTCCATACCGCAAATGGGGCAATCACCCGGCTCATCCATACGGATTTGAGGATGCATGGCACATGTCCAAATGGTTTTTTTATCCTGAGAATGATCATGAACTTCTGTTTCAGTGGTTTTAGGTAATCTATCCGATTGATGAAACAACAACCATCCAATTAGTAACCCTGCTATTACAAGTAAACTGCCTTTAACATAGTTATTTGAAATAATATCTTTTGCTTTCATGTTTTTTTGAATTAATTATTAAATGAATTCATTAATTTTTCGGCTAAAGCCAATGCGCTATTATAATCAGTCAAAGCCTCAACGTGCTTGAAACCATAATCGAGAACCTTGTACTGCATCCTCAATACTTCCTCATAATTTGCACCTGTTGTGGAGAAATCTGACAACAAAAGATCAGTTGTTTTGCGTGCCAGATCTTCTTGTTCCTGATATAAG
>JBFHGX010000091.1:0-15605 GCA_041582875.1 Bacteroidales bacterium
GCCATTGTCGGGAATTCTAATGCCGATGGTTTTTTTCTTGCTTTGAAAAATCCGTGGAATGTTGTTATTGGCATCAAGAATAAAGGTAAATGGTCCGGGTAGATTTCGTCGAAGCATTTTGTAAACGCTCGTACTAATGGGTTTGGTGTACTCCGAAATCATGCTTAGGCTATTGAAAATGGCCGAAAAATTGGCCTTTTCTTTTTTAATTCCTTTGATTCGGGCTATGCGATCAACAGCTTTGGGCTGTTCAATGCTACATCCCATTCCGTAAACAGTATCGGTTGGGAAAATAATTACACCTCCATTGTTTAGTATTTCTACCACCATCTGTATGTGTCGTGGTGCAGGATTTTCAGGGTGTATTTCTATGATCATGGTCTTTGATGTATTGCTCAGGCAAAGGTAATCAATGTATTGGGATATCCATTGTTTGGAAACAACAAGGCACAAAAAAAGGGTAAGCTACTTATATCGCACCGCTACAACCACCTACCCTTGCTACCTTCCGGTCCTGGGGGAATTCAGTAGGAGCTGGTCGTATAAGACTTACCCGGCGGCAAAAATACAACTACTTTGTTAACCCGCAACAAAAATCTTACTATTTTTACCTGAATTTAAAAATATAGCTATGGAACAAAAAACTCCCTCAAATTTTGCTGCAGGTTTAATGCCTGGTATTTACACTGGTGCAGCCTTAATTGTGTTCAGACTCATCCTATTTCTATTGGATGTAGATCGTGAGTCGATGTACAATTTTACCATTTATATTGTTTTGGTACTCGGTTTGTATATGGGTATTGTGAGCTACCGCGACAAATATCTCTCTGGAGTGATGAGCTACGGAAAGGTTGTCGGCTCCGGATTTGCCATTGGTTTGATCGCTTCGGTAATTCTTGGAATCTTCACTTATTTTTATGTGATGTACATTGATACCACAATGGTTGCCGATGTATTGCTGCAAGCCGAGGAAAATATGTTGGCTCAAAATCCAAACATGACGGATGAGCAACTTGAGCAGGGTTTAAAAATGGCAGCGATCTTTACAACACCTACCGCAATGGCCATTATGGGGTTCATTGTAAACCTTATTGTTTCTGTTATCCTTTCATTAATAATTGCTATTTTTGCCAAGCGAGAAGACAGAAGTATCGCCTAGAGAAAAAAATGCAATAATGGATATTTCGGTAGTAATCCCGTTTTACAACGAGGAAGAATCCCTTACAGAGTTAAATGATTGGATTGTCCGGGTGATGAAATCCAATCATTTTTCTTTTGAACTCATCTATGTAGATGATGGATCAAGCGACAGTTCATGGTCGATTGTTGAACAACTTGCAAATACAAACCCTGAGGTAAAAGCCATTCGCTTTCGTCGGAATTACGGTAAATCAGCAGCTTTAAATGAAGGTTTTAAGGTGGCTGAAGGTAGTGTGATTATTACCATGGATTCTGACCTGCAGGATAGTCCTGAGGAAATCCCCGGTCTTTATCAGATGATTACCGAACAAAACCTTGACATTGTTTCGGGATGGAAGAAAAAAAGGTACGATTCAACCCTGGCGAAAAACATTCCCTCCAAAATTTTTAATTGGACTTCGCGTAAGCTATTCCGCTCCAAGTTGCATGATATGAACTGTGGACTGAAGGCCTATAAACACGAGGTGGTTAAAAATATTGAGGTGTATGGCGAAATGCACCGGTATATCCCCATTATCGCTCGTGCGGCAGGTTTTTCAAAAATAGATGAGAAAGTGGTTGTCCACCAAAAGCGAAAGTACGGAGTTACTAAGTTCGGTTTCGATCGCTTTATTAAAGGATACCTTGATTTGCTTTCCATTAATTTTGTAACACGATTTGCACAACGGCCCATGCATTTTTTTGGCGCTATAGGTACCTTGGTGTTTTTTACGGGATTTGTTATTGCCAGTTACCTGACATGGGCTAAGTTTTTTATGGATGGCTATCGGATGACTGAACGCCCCTTGTTTTATTTTGGCTTGCTCGCCATGGTTATAGGTACACAGTTGTTTATGACGGGGTTTTTAGCTGAAATGATTTCCCGTAGTTCGCGTGAGCGGACAAAGTATCAAATTAAATCAAAGATTAATCTTTAAAATAGAAGAAATGAAAATACATCTGGTTTCGGGTGGTTGCGGATTTGTAGGACGAAACGTAGTAAAACGCCTGTTGAAAACGACTAAAGATCACATTTTTGTTGTTGATGATCTTAGTATTGGTCGGCATCCCAAAGAATGGTTTGAGGGAGAGTTTGTCTCTAAAATGAACAAGGATCTAGAAATTATCGGTAAAGAGGAGCGATTGCTGTTCTGGAATGGTGACTTTAGGAATTTACTGTTTTACATGCGTCAAACACCTGATTATATTCAGCTAACCTATGGCGTTGAATTTGATAAGTTTAGTGATGTTTTTCATTTCGCTGCTATTGTAGGCGGTAGGTTAAAAATTGATGGCGATCCGCTGATGGTAGCCCTCGATTTAAGCATTGATTCTGAATTTTTCTACTGGATTACCCGCCACAAACCAGCACGTGTACTTTATCCAAGTTCCAGTGCTGCCTATCCAACCAGCTTGCAAACCACAGAGGGTGCCATTGCTTTGCGCGAAGGTGACATCGATTTTACCAAAAACCTGGGAACTCCCGACATGACCTATGGCTGGACCAAATTAACAGGTGAATTTTTGGCGCAAATTGCGGCAAAACATTACGGAATTTCCATTGTTTGCATTCGTCCTTTCTCAGGATATGGGGAAGACCAGGAAACAAGCTATCCAACACCTGCTATTGCTGAAAGAGCCGCCAAGCGCGAATCTCCTTTTGAAGTGTGGGGTACAGGAAAACAAGGTCGTGACTTTGTACATATTGATGATATTATCGACTTTATCCAAATCCTTATGGACAATGTAAGCGATGGGTCAGCTTATAACATTGGCTCAGGTAAACTGACATCGTTTTTGGAGTTGATTGAGGTGTTCACCAAAATCGCTGGATACAGTGCTCCAATTAAACCGTTGTTAGACAAGCCTGTGGGGGTTCATTCCCGCTATGCTGACATGACACTCGTTACCGAAAAATTTGGTTGGAAACCTAAGATTTCCATCGAAGAAGGTATGCGGAGGGTTTATGAAGCTCAACTAAAAAAGTTGAAAGCGAACTAAATTTAACACCAACTACTAACCACTGACCAGTAACCACTGACCACCAATTCTCCATGCCTCAAAAAAGAAGAACCATCGTATGTTTTGGTCCCGGACCAATGTTTAAAGGGGGTATTGCCAATTACAATACTTCTTTGGCCAAAGCGTTCGATCAGTTAAAAGACACTGATGTACATATCGTATCCTGGACACAGCAATATCCTGCCATTATTCCCCGCGATTTCATCGACAGGAAAAGTAAGGTTGATCAGCTTGAGGGGACTGGAATTAGGGTACACTACATCACCAATTATAACAATCCGGCTTCGTGGCAGGCCACAGTTAAACTCATTAGAGACCTAAATCCGGACAAGGTTATTTTTCAATGGGCCATTGCCATTCAGGGAATTCCATTGGGATACATCGCTAAAAAGCTGAAGAAGGACAAGGATATTGAGGTGTATTTTGATTTGCACTTTGTTATTCAGAAGGAGGGGAGCTCACTCGATAAAAAACTGACCAAGTATGGCATCAAACATGCCAATTCGTATGTGGTGCATGCTTTTAAAACGGTTGATGAGTTGCGGCAGCTTTTTCCTTCCCAAGCATTTGAAGTTATTGAGCGTGGTCAGATTATCGTAGGCAACGGAACCAAGGTGTTGAAGCTTTATCATCCGGTTTATGATATGTTTAAGCCCGATCCTGATTTTGATATGGAAAAGGCGAAAAAGGAAATGGGGCTTAAAAAGCATGTTTTTCTTTATTTTGGGTTTATTCGAAAATACAAGGGCTTACATAATGTTATTCAGGCTTTTGCTCAAGTTGCTAAACAGCGGGATGATGTCAGTTTGCTCATCATTGGTGAATCGTTTTGGAATACCCTCGACACCAAGAAACTCTCTACCCGCATTAAAAATGCAACCTTTGGAGTTGCTAAAAAGTTGTTTTTGAAACAACAGGATAACGAACAGGATTACAATCCACTGGCCTTATTGGACGAATTGAAAATACGTGATAACGTACATGTTAGAAATGATTTTGTGCCCAACGAAGAAGTGCCCTATTATTTTCAGGTGAGCAACAATATTATGTTGTATTACCTTACCGCCACGCCTTCTGGTGTGGAGTCGATAGGGTATAATTTTAATATGCCCATGCTTGCCACTAAGGTGGGACATTTTCCTGAAACTGTTAAAGATGGATACAACGGTTACCTGGCTGAACCCAACGATGTGGAATCGATGGCCAAGCAAATGATCCGATCCATTGAGCATCCTATTGATCGAAGAAATGTTGCTGCTACTTCCAAAGACATGAGTTGGAAAAACTATGCCCATGAGATTTTAAGGTAACCATGCGCTGAATGCGTTATATTTATTAGTTGGGTGCTGATTTTTTTTGCAACTTTGTATTGATTCCACCTGTTTGTATTTTGACGGGGATTTAACTCACGCGATCGTAAGAAAATTCTGCTTCTATGTATCAGTCATTCATGGTATTGCTGGCAGTGGCCATGCTGTTTACCTTTATCAATCAGAAATTTTTAAAACTACAGCTAACCATTGGCTTGATGATTCTTGGCATGATAATGTCCGGAATTTTATTACTTTTTAAAGTTTACGACCCTGCACTTTTTGAGCAATTCCCTCATATTGTAAAAGAAATAGATTTTCAGTCCTTTGTGATGAATGGCATTCTGAGTTTTTTGCTGTTCGCAGGAGCCATCCACATCAATGTGGAAGCTTTGAATAAGGAAAGACTTACCGTGTTTATGTTTTCCATCCTGGGCACTGTTATATCGACACTGGTTGTGGGATACCTGTCATATTATGGTTTTCGATTGTTAGGAATATCCATTCCACTGTTGCATTGTATGTTATTTGGTGCTTTAATTTCGCCTACCGACCCCATTGCCGTGTTGGCGATATTTAAAGATTATAAAGTACGTGAGGATATTTCCATTAAAATTGAGGGGGAATCTCTTTTTAATGATGGTATAGGCATCGTGTTGTTTATCACGGTTTCACAGTTGTTGCAAGGTGATAGTACTGATTTTTCAGTGGGAGAGGTTTCTTTTTTGTTTTTGCGTGAAGCAGTTGGCGGAATCGTTTTTGGTATAGTCTTGGGCGCTGCTGCCAACTACATGCTTAAACTGATGAAAGATGACCCGGAGAGTGCAATTCTTACTACTTTGGTGGTTGCAACAGGAGGCTATGCTGTGGCCTCGTTGCTGGATATTTCGGGGGCATTGGCCATGGTTGCTGCTGGGTTGATGGTCGGAAGTTGGATCAATAAGCATGCGCTCAAAGCCACACAAAATCTGGTGGGTACTTTTTGGAAAATTCTCGATAGCATATTTAATAGTGTGCTTTTCGTTTTGATGGGATTGGTTATTTTACTGATCGACCCAACATCGATTAATTTTGAAGCGGCAGCACTGGTTATTTTCATCGTGCTTGTGGCAAGATTCGTTTCTGTATCTATTCCTTACGTCTTGGTGGATAAACGGGTTAGTCGTTTTCCGTGGTTTAATATCAAAATTGTATCGGTCATGACCTGGAGTGGACTCAGGGGCGCGTTGGCCTTTGCGCTGGCTCTTTCGGTGGATCCGGGATATCATGGGCACTTTTTTATCTTTTTAACTTATTGTGTGGTTGCATTTTCAATTATTGTGCAGGGGCTTTCCATTGGTAAGTTGGTGCATAAGCTAAAAGTTTGACCGTTTGTGTTTGGGATTAAAGATGACTATATTTGAAAATTGTTTTCTTCTTTAAAATGCGGATGCCATGAATTTTAGTGAAAGAGTTATCGCTTTTTATCAGCAATTGGAGCTTCCTGAGGGGTTACCCGAAAAAGTTGAGGTGCTGAATCCGTATGTCGATCCGGAAGTGAATACAATCGTACAGACTTTTTATGAAAAGTACTATCGAGATGAAAAAAAGAGGAAGGTTATTCTGGGGATTAATCCCGGTAGGTGGGGTGCCGGTATTACCGGAATCCCTTTTACAGATCCCGTTCGATTACAAAACGATTGCGAAATCCCCAATGAGTTTGACAAACGCAGTGAATTGTCCAGTGAATTCGTTTATCGCCTCATAAATACCATGGGCGGTCCTGCGCATTTTTACAGTCATTTTTATATAGGATCAGTGAGCCCTTTGGGATTTGTAAAGGATAAAAAAAACTACAATTATTACGATTCTCTTGAGATGAAACGTAATCTGAAGCCCTATATCATACATAGTCTGATAGGCCAGATTAGTTTTGGGGTGGATACACAAACGTGCTTTTGTATGGGGCAAGGCAAAAACTTTGACTACCTCAAGATGTTAAACGATGAACTCCGTTTGTTTAAACGCATTGTTCCACTTCCACATCCCCGATGGGTTATGCAATACAAACGAAGTGAAATCGAATATTGGATAAACGAAACGCTTCAGTTGTTGATTAAAAGCTAAATGGGGCTTTTGTACGGATTCGCATATAATGTGGCCGAGAATGTTTTCAAATGATTTTTAATTGGGAAGTTGTCCCAAGTCGCCAATGAGATGAATAACCATTTTTTTGTGATTTCAATTTGTTTTACGTGGATTTGTTATGGAGGGCCGCCGAAGGAATCTTGATTAATTTTTCTGAAGTGACTGACTTGTGTGTAAATATATTTATACTCTTTATAAATTAGCCTATTATACGTTATTACAAACGTTTTAAATCTTAAAATTCATCAGTTATTCGTATTTTCGTGCACCAATATTTAAATAGAAAAATCCTAAAGATATGGCAAAAGTTAGAGGTGCAATTGTGGTTGACGTAGAGGGTTGTAAAGGCTGTGGCGTATGCGTTCCGGCTTGTCCGACTGACGTAATCCAATTGGCAAAAGAAGTGAATGGCAAAGGTTATCATTATGCATACATGGCAAACCCTGAGGCTTGTACCGGGTGCAGCAATTGTTCAATTGTTTGTCCCGATGGTGTAATTACAGTGTATCGTGTAAAATTAACTGCTTAAACGTTTAAAATATTTAACATGGGCGAATTAAGATTAATGAAGGGAAACGAAGCATTGGCAGAGGCAGCAATTCGCGCCGGTGTCGATGGATACTTCGGTTACCCAATCACCCCTCAATCCGAGGTTATAGAATATTTGATGGCTGAAAAGCCATTCGAGCGTACAGGAATGGTGGTTTTGCAAGCTGAAAGTGAAGTAGCTTCCATCAACATGTTGTACGGTGGCGGAGGTACCGGAAAAAAAGTGATGACCTCATCATCAAGTCCAGGTATCAGCTTAATGCAAGAAGGTTTATCGTACCTGGCAGGTGCCGAAATTCCTTGTGTTGTAGCTAATGTGGTGCGTGGCGGCCCAGGTCTGGGTGATATTCAACCTGCTCAAAGCGATTATTTTCAATCCGTAAAGGGTGGTGGACACGGTGATTACCGATTGCTGGTGTTGGCTCCTTCTTCGGTACAGGAAATGTCGGATTTTGTGCCATTGGCTTATGAGTTGGCTTTTAAATATCGCATTCCAGCGTTGATTGTTTCCGACGGATTGATTGGTCAGATGATGGAAAAAGTTGAATTGTTCGACCAAATTCCACGTTTAACTGACCAAGAAGTTCAAGAAAAATATCCTTGGGGAACCAACGGAAAACCTGTTGGAAAAGAGCGTCGCATATTGACTTCTCTGGATCTGGATCCACATAAATTGGAAGTTCATAACCACAAGCTGCAAGCCAAGTACCGCGAAATGGAGGAGAAAGAAACCCGTTTCGAGATGCTTCATTGTGATGATGCTGAGTATATTTTCGTAGCTTATGGTTCGAGTGCACGTATTGCGCAAAAATCCATTCAGTTAGCTCGTGAAAAAGGTATTAAAGTAGGTTTGCTTCGTCCGATTACCTTGTGGCCTTTTCCCAAGAAACCCATTGATGAATTAACAAAAAAAGGCATAAAAGGTTTTTTGACGGTAGAAATGAGCGCGGGTCAAATGATCGAAGATGTTAAGCTGGTTGTTGAAGGACGTACCAAAGTGGAACATTTTGGCCGCTATGGCGGAGTCATCCACTCACCAGAGGAAGTTTTGGAAGCATTAGAGCAAAAAATAATAGGAGGATAAGCGATGTCAGAAATCACACTACAAGATATAATTAAACCCGAAAACTTAGTCTATCAGAAAACTAAGTTGATGACCGACAAAGCATTAAGTTATTGTCCAGGTTGCGGCCATGGTACTGCTCACCGCTTGATCATGGAAGTGATTGAGGAATTAGGTAAGGAAAATGATGCCATTGGAGTAGCTCCTGTTGGTTGTTCAGTGTTGGCCTACGAATTTATGAATATTGATATGCAGGAGGCTGCTCACGGACGTGCACCGGCTTTAGCTACTGCCATTAAAAGATTGTGGCCTGGTAAAGTTGTTTTCTCTTATCAGGGAGATGGTGACCTGGCTGCGATTGGAACAGCAGAAACCATTCATGCTTGTAACCGTGGTGAACAAATCGTAATGGTTTTCATTAATAATGGAATCTACGGTATGACGGGTGGTCAAATGGCTCCAACCACTTTGCCTAACATGAAAACATCTACTTCTCCTTACGGAAGAGATTTGAATACCATGGGTAACCCATTAAAAATGACCGAACTTGTTGCGCAGTTACCCGGCACCTATTTTGTAACACGACAGGCGGTACATACCCCTGCAGCGGTTCGTAAAGCAAAAAAGGCCATTAAAAAAGCTTTCCAAAATCAATTGGACAATAAACCCGGCGTTTCATTTGTTGAAATTGTTTCTAACTGTAATTCAGGATGGAAAATGGAACCGGTTCAAGCGAATATTTGGATGGAAGAAAATATGTTTCCTTTCTATCAATTGGGTGACATTAAAGTAGATGGTAAGTTAACCGACAGGTAGTTTAATTTAAATCACAAAAAAATGACAGAAGAAATCATTATAGCAGGATTTGGCGGACAAGGCGTACTTTCCATGGGGAAGATTTTGGCTTATTCCGGAATCATGCAAGACCAAGAAGTTAGCTGGATGCCATCTTATGGCCCTGAAATGAGAGGTGGAACGGCCAATGTTACCGTGATTGTGAGTGATGAGCGCATCAGTTCACCTACTCTTACCGCGTTTGACACAGCCATTATTCTGAACCAGCAATCCATGGATAAGTTTGAAGAAACCGTGAAACCTGGTGGCGTGTTGTTGTATGACCCCAATGGCATTCTCCATCATCCTACACGAAAGGATATTACCATTTATCAGGTTGATGCTGCAAAGCTTGCTGCTGAAATGGGAAATACCAAAATCTTCAATATGATCGTATTGGGTGCATACATGAAGATTAAACCAATTGTTAAGCTTGAAAATGTTATCAAAGGATTGAAAAAATCACTGCCTGAAAGATACCATAAACTAATTCCACTTAACGAAGATGCCATTACTGTTGGAATGAAAAATGTAGTTAAAAACTAATTGAGGCACTCGGTCTTAAGGTTTAGAAGCCTTATTTTTCGAAAATAATTAAAAATCAGGTTAATTTTTTACATTAACCTGATTTTTGTGTTAATATTCATTTATATTTGCCTCAGTTTTAATTTCAATAATACGCATATGAGTACTGGAAAAGTGAAATTTTTTAACACTTCCAAAGGTTATGGTTTCATCATTGATGAAGAAACCGGAAAAGAACATTTTGTTCATGTCTCGGGGTTGATAGACAACATCCAAGACGACGACGTAGTAACATTTGAATTGAAGGAAGGAAAGAAAGGCTTGATGGCAGCTGATGTCAGAAGAGTTTAATACCATACCTTAAAATCAAAATGACTTAGTCCCGCTTTTGCGGGACTTTTTTTTATAAGTATTTTTTTCTAGGGAAGAATTTTGATCAGAAAATAGGGAAGTTTATTGCTTGTTATATGATTATAAATTGAAATGAACTATAGATTCGCCTCACTCCTATACCTTCATTAATTATATATAGGTATTCTTACTTAGAAACAACAAACAAATAATTGCTGTTTTATGTCGGAAAATAAAACGTTGGATTTGGTATTCAACAACGGAATGAATCCATTGTTAATATGTCGGTCATGCCTACGGCATTGTGCCGATCCAAGAATGTGTTCCTGAATAATTCGGTTTTTAGTATGTAAGTCATAGTTACGGTTTTATCAACCTAGGATTTCCAACTAGTTTAGTCCGATAAGCAAAAAAAATGGTCGCAAGAAAACTTACCTAATTTTAGCAGAAATTTATCAATGTAATTCTATTGTTCAAATACCAACTCTGCAAACCCATCAGCCCAGGCGGCCAGGTCATTGCGGTTCTGTTGTGTCAATCTGGCTTTCGGATGTAGCGGTGGGTAAATCTTCATGGGCATTTCTCCATCAAGCACAACTTCTGATATTTCTCCCAGTATTTTCAGTTTATCTTTTTTTGCCAGATTTTCCCATTCAGAAAAGTTTAATTCTTTTTTCCCTTCCCTGATATCTCGAATAACCAAATAGGAAACCGGTGCTACGTAGGAATACCAAGGATAGTTGGTTTGGTTGGAGTGGCAGTCGTAGCAGGCATTATGTAGCATGTCCTGAATGGGTTCGGGTACTGAATTATTGGCAATTAAATCTGTAGGATTGTCTGTTGAAACAGCAGGACGATTTGTTGGAATAAATTGAATTGCAACCAAGAGGACCAATAAAACCCAGAGTGTCTTTTTCATGAGGTGCGTTTTTGATGAGTGAATGGTGATTTGTATTCTTTCAAAGGTAGAAAAAAAAATTACATCGTATTTAAATATTAAATTGAAGGTTGAGTTTCAGAAGGTATTTATTCTCAGAAACTTCACAATTATGGTACGCATATTACTTTTTAAACTCGTTCTAAATACCTGTTTTACTGTAAATAAAGCTTTAAAAAGACTAGCTTTGTACCTGAAGTTTAACAGCAAAAAAAATGATCAATATACAGCTTACACATCCACAAAGTATTGTTGTTGTGGGTGGTTCAAACGATGTTCAAAAGCCTGGAGGTAAAATCCTTAAAAATCTGATTGATGGTAAATTTAAAGGGCAACTCTATGTGATGAACCCCAAAGAGGATGAAATTCAAGGGATAAAAAGTTATAAAACTCCGGAGACCTTGCCCAATGTGGATTTGGCCATTATTGCCATTGCAGCCAAATACACACCGGATGTGGTGGAGTTCCTTACCCAGCACAAAAACACCCGTGCTTTTATTATTCTATCTGCCGGATTTAGTGAAGAAAGTCATGAAGGAAAATTGTTGGAAGATCGGGTCGTAGCCGCAATTAACAAAGTTGATGGTGCGCTAATTGGCCCCAACTGTGTTGGTATTCTCACTCCGCAGCACCAAAGTATTTTTACCCAACCCATTCCGAGGTTATCATCCAAAGGGTGTGACTTTATTAGTGGTTCTGGTGCTACAGCCTGTTTTATTATGGAAGCCGGTATTCCCAATGGATTGCAATTCGCCAATGTATATTCTGTAGGCAATTCAGCTCAGCTGGGTGTGGAAGATATAGTCAAACACATGGATGAGCATTTTAACCCTGAAACCGATTCAAAAGTAAAACTCCTGTATTTGGAGAATATTGAGAAGCCTTTGATGTTATTAAAGCATGCTGCTTCTCTGATTAAAAAAGGTTGTCGAATCGCCGCCGTTAAAGCAGGTTCATCCGATGCAGGTAGTCGTGCAGCCTCCTCACATACTGGTGCTTTGGCGAGTCCTGATGCTGCAGTGGATGCGTTGTTTAAAAAAGCAGGCATTGTGCGTTGTTACGGACGTGAAGATTTAATTAGTGTTGCTTCAGTGTTTATGTATCCTGAATTAAAAGGCAAAAATATCGCCATCATCACCCATGCCGGTGGGCCTGCCGTGATGCTTACCGATGCGCTTTCCAATGGTGGTTTGGAAGTCCCTGCCATTACGGGTGATGCTGCAGAATCGCTAAAAGCTAAGTTATTTCCGGGATCATCCGTTGCCAACCCCATCGATTTTTTGGCCACTGGAACGGCCGAACAATTGGGAACTATCATTGATGCGGTGAATACCGATTTCGATCACATCGATGCCATGGTTGTTATATTCGGAACTCCGGGACTATTTCCTATTTTCGATGTTTATTCGCTGATTCACAGCAAAATGAAAACATCTAAAAAGCCCATTTACCCTGTATTACCCTCTATTTTGACTGCGGCCGAAGAAGTTAAGGCCTTTGTGGACGAAGGTGGCGTATTCTTCCCTGATGAAGTAACGTTGGCCAATGCACTTACCCGTGTATTTTTTGCTCCACGACCTGCTCTGGAAGCTGAGGCTCCTCAAATAGATAACGGACTTATTCGTAGCATTATCGACCAAGCCGAAAATGGCTATTTAGCACCTGAAGAAGTTCAACAATTGCTTGATGCCGCTGGAATATCCCGGGCAAAGGAACTTGTCGTTTCAAACCATTCTGAAATAGAAAAGGCTGCAACAGAAGTGGGATTTCCTTTGGTAATGAAAGTGGTAGGGCCGGTGCATAAATCAGATGTAGGTGGAGTTACACTCAATATCCGAACCATGGATAAGGTGAAAGAAGAAATGGTTCGCATGATGAAAATAGATGATGCAACGGGCGTGCTGCTTCAGCCCATGCTCACCGGAACCGAATTGTTTGCAGGAGTGAAAAAGGAGGATAAATTTGGTCATATGATCCTCTTTGGTTTGGGTGGTATTTTTATTGAAGTGCTTAAGGACGTGCAAAATATGCTGGCTCCTGTTTCTAAGGTTGAGGTACTGAAAGCTTTGCCTAAACTTAGGAGCTACAAGATGATTCAGGGAGTGCGTGGTAAAGAAGGAGTAAACGAAGAATTATTCGCTGAAACGGTGGTGCGTCTTTCTGCCTTGGTGAATGTTGCACCTGAAATTGCCGAACTCGATCTCAATCCATTGTTAGGAACAGCAACGGCAGTTATTGCTGTGGATGCGCGCATCCGTATTGAAAAATAGCAGGGTATGAAAAGAAAAGACCTGTTGTTTATTGTATTGGTACTGGCTTTTTTTGTTCCCTTTGTCCTATGCGACAAAGTGTTGCAATTTTACCTCGATTTTAATCACGATCATGGTTTAATTACCTCCTTCATCAAATTTGCCTTGTTGGCTACCTTAGGTGAAGTTATCGGACTGAGGATAAAATCCGGCGCATATTCTCAACCCGGATTTGGAATAATCCCAAGGATGATGGTCTGGGGCGTTCTGGGGGTGACCATAAAAATGGCTTTCGTCATTTTTGCTACAGGAACCCCCGCATTTATGGATTATTGCGGATTTAATCACGCCATCGACATCTTTAAAGGGCCATTGTCGTGGGGTAAAGTTGGCGTAGCCTTTAGCATTAGCGCAGCCATGAACCTGATTTATGCACCCATCATGATGACCTTGCATAAAATTACCGACACGCATATTTTACAAAATGGGGGAACACTGTCAGGCTTTTTCCGACCCATCCAAATGAGGAAAATTTTTGTAAATTTGAACTGGGATGTTCAATGGAATTTTGTTTTTAAGAAAACCATTCCCTTTTTCTGGATACCGGCGCACACCATTACCTTTTTGTTGCCCACAGATTTTCAGGTGCTCTTTGCCGCACTATTGGGAATCGCATTGGGAGCTATTTTAGCTGTGGCCGATATGTCAGGAAAGAAGAGTTAAAAAATAAATCATATTACAGCAAAAATAATTTATATGAAATCTACACCTATTGATTATCAAATTGTTTCAGATAAAATCAAGGCCAGCGGATTAAAATCAGTTGGCACCTCGTCCATTCGTGAAATAAAAAAACTGGTGGATGAAATCGAAAAAGAATCCGGCGAAAAGTTTATCCGCATGGAAATGGGGATCCCGGGCATTCCTCCTGAAAAGTTGGGCGTTGCAGGCCAAATTGAAGCCTTACAGAAGGGGGTGGCTGCCAAATATCCCGATATTCAGGGAATTCCTGAGCTTAAATCAGAAATTTCACAATTTGTAAAGCTTTTTATGGATGTGGACGTCAATGCCGAAGGTTGTTTGCCAACGGTGGGTTCCATGCAAGGAAGCTTTGCCAGCTTTTTAATCATGAGCCGCTTGTTTAAGGAACGTGATACTACCTTATTCATTGACCCCGGTTTCCCTGTTCATAAGGGTCAGCACCGTGTTCTGGGACGTAAATTTGAGAGTTTCGACGTGTACAATTACCGTGGTGAAAAGCTTCGCGAAAAGCTGGAATCCTATTTCAAAACCGGAAAAATTCATTCCGTTTTGTACAGCAATCCCAACAATCCTTCCTGGATTTGTTTTACTGAGGATGAATTGAAGATTATTGGCGAGTTGGCTACCCAATACGATGTGGTGGTCATGGAAGATTTGGCCTATTTTGGTATGGATTTCCGCAAGGACTATTCCGTTCCCGGAAAAGCTCCTTTTCAACCTTCCGTAGCGCATTATACTGATAATTATATCCTATTTATTTCCAGTTCAAAAGTGTTTAGTTACGCCGGTGAGCGTATTGGCATGATGGTCATTTCCAATAAATTGTTTAACACCCGTTTCGAGGATTTATTGGAGTTTTACCCTTCGTCACAGTTCGGCTATGCCATGGTTTTCGGAACTATGTATCCTTTAAGCTCAGGCACATCTCACTCAGCACAATATGCGCTGGCGGCCATGTTGAAAGCTGCCAATAGTGGTGAATGGAATATTATTGAATCTGTGTTACAATATGGAGAAAAGGCCAAAATTATGAAGAAACTTTTCACTGACAACGGTTTCGAAATTGTTTACGACACAGATATCGATGAGCCCATTGCGGATGGATTTTATTTTACTTTTTCCTATCCGGGAATGGATGCCGAGGAGCTTTTAAACGAATTGGTTTATTATGGTATCAGTGCCATATCCTTACTCATTACCGGAAGTGAACGTAACGAAGGGATTCGGGCTTGTACGTCGTTGGTACAACCTGCTCAATTTGGTGATTTGGAAGACCGATTGAAAAGATTTAAGGCTGATCATTAAGAAACTTGTCTGAAATGTGTCTTTCGGGTTCCGTTAGGAGCCAGGTAAAAGACCGTTTCTAACCCTTTTTTAAAAACACGAATTAAACTGAGTCGTTCAGTTCTAATTCGTGTTTTTTATATAAAATAAAGCACCAAAGTAGAATTTGTACGGCTTTGGATTGGGTTGATAGGGGGGGGCTGACGCGCAATATTTTTTGTCATTCCGATTGAGCATTTTGAGGCACGAAAAAAGCGAAAAGAGGAATCTAAAAAGCTGTTGGCTGTTGGCATTGGCTATTGGCTGGCTAACGCGTGATTATTGGAACGCTGATGACGCTGATTTAACTGATTTACGCAGATTTTATAAGGCTTAAGTTTTTGTGGAATGTTGGATTTGCGCGAATTTGGAAA
>JBFHGX010000092.1:0-15555 GCA_041582875.1 Bacteroidales bacterium
AAAGCGATATGCAGGCCAGTGGAAAACTCACCAACTATTTGGCTTATTATCTGAAGGATGAAACCCTTCGGGGAACCCTTGCGGTGAAATCGTCCTATTTCAACATGGACGACTTGATGGATACGACGCCAGAAAAAGTGTCCTCACCTGCGCCAGCAACGACCACCGAAACCACAGTGACCCCAACTCCCGACACATCGGCCACCGTTCCCGAAATTCCCGGAAACATACATTTTGTATTGGGATGCAATTTTAACCAATTGATTTACGACAACCTCGACATGAATCAGGTGAGTGGTAAGTTGATTTTATCCGAGAAAACGGTCCAACTTTCCAATCTGCGCATGCAGGTTTCGGGGGGGACGATGCAAGTTAACGGAAACTACGCCACACCAACACCTAAAAGGGCAGATGCATCGCTCCAGCTCAAGCTAAACAACCTCGATATCCATACGGCTTACCAACAGTTTGCCTTGTTCAGGACCTATTTGCCATTGGCCGAAAAAGCCACGGGGAAATTTAATGCATCTCTAGATTTCACCACCGGATTAGATGCTGAATTGATGCCCATATATGAAACACTCAACGGCGACGGCTCCATGAGCTCTAACCAAATCAGGGTAGAAAACCTCAACACCCTTGAGAAAGCAGCGCAACTGCTGAAATACGACCAACTCAGCAATCTGACCCTGGAAAAAGTACTGGTGGAGTTCAAATTCGTTAATGGTAAACTGATTGTTGATCCATTCGATATCAATACCCAAGGTATGAAGGGAACAATGCAAGGGTGGACTGCTCTGGATGGAAGCATGGGTTACCAAATGGATGTAGATTTACCCCGCGCCAAGTTAGGATCGGATGCCAACAAGCTGATCGACAACCTGGTGGGAGAAGCCAATAAACTAGGGGCTAATTTCAGTGTTTCTGATCATATTCCGTTTACTGTCAGCATTGGAGGAACCATGGAGAACCCAACGGTTTCGGTAGCTCCCGGCAAAGGATCGGGTGAAAAAACAACAAAAGAAACCACCAAGGAGGTTATTAACCAAGAAATTGACAAGGTAAAGGAAGACGCTGGAGAAGAGGCTAAAAAACTGATTGAAGATGCAGATGCGCAGGCCAAAAAGCTCATTTCCGATGCTGAAAAACAAGCCGACGAACTGAGAAAGAATGCCGAAAAATCCAAACAGGAACTCAAAGCGGAAGCCAAAAAGCAAGGTGATCAACTCATTGCCGAAGGTAAAAAGAATGGCGCATTGGGCGAAATGGCCGCTAAAAAAGCCGCTGCCAAACTGAATGAAGAAGCCGAAAATCAAGGTAATCAACTTATTGGTGAGGCCGACAACCAAGCTGATGCCATCGTGAACAAAGCCAAAACTGCGGCGGCAAGGGTTAAGGCTGATGCTCAGAAGGAAGCGGATAAGTTGTAGTATTATAAACCTGACAGGTTTTGGAAACCTGTCAGGTTTATAATACTAACTCAAACGAGCCAACCTATTTTCTTCAGGACAATCGTTATTTATACTTATTTACTTTTCCTGTTCAGGCGATAACAAAAACTTATACCGATATTGGTAGAATAATACCTAATGGGAATAATGAACATACTCAACACCTCTGCTTCTGCATATAACTTAACAAAGTAATCACCAAAATCATATTTAACTCCAGGAGCAAAAGTCAACGAATTACAAAAATATCCCATATGGTACCTGAAATTAAATCCTACCGAAAACAAGGGACTAAGTCCTTTTTTTGAGGACATAAAACCATAGGAAAGGGGAATCATAAAATTTCGGTAAGTCTTTATTTTACCATCCTGTTTCAAGGTGACTTCCGATTCCATCTGAAAACCAAACGTAAAAAAACCACGCTCGCTTATATTTGGGTTATTGAGATGAATATTGACACCGAAAAAGGCACCTTTCGCCCCACTAATTATGGAGGTGTCCTGCTTTAAGAGCTTTACACCCGCTGTTACATTAAAGTACACCTTGGTAGGCATTCTTTTCTCATACACAATACAAACGCCATCCGGGCAAACCGCAGAACTGTATTTCTCGCCAAATTGGATTAGCTTTTTGTGGGTTGGATTGTTAATCCGGTCAATGTCATCTGCAAAAGCTTTATTTTGACCTGTCATGTAGTTAAGAATGTGCGCATAGGGCTTAGACTTCTGTTCGACCAATTTACCATCAATGGTTGTAACTTGTTTTGAATAATTCAGCTCCCTTAGCGGGATGGTGTCGTTGGCAGCGAAATAATGATTTTTCAAACCGCCTGTTTGAACGAAATAAAAATCTATTTCTCCATTGATCAGGTACTCCATAAATAGGGTGGTATCTCGACCATCCAATTGCAACTGCTTCGACACATAATATTTTCCATCTTCAATGCGGTATCCAAATATATTTTCAGGAGCATAGGTAATAAGTGAGTCGGATTGGTGAGGCTTAAACCGACATTGAAAGGAATTATCGTAATAATTTTTATCCTCAATATTCCCATATAGGGTGTCGGTTTGAGTCCGCAACACATAACCAGGTTTGAACCATTGCTGTGCTTGCGCAGAGGTCATGAACAAGAAACAAAAAAATATCAGGTTGCCTGTTTTATAATGCTTGAGAAATCTCATCATAACGGTTAAATAAAGCGCGTTGTGTTCAGGTTAACATACAATCGGGAAAAAGAAGCGAATTTAGCCAAATTTTTTCAATGTAGCACTCAGTAAAAAGTCTCCTATTAAAAAGCAGCGGAATAAAAATTCCGCTGCTTTTTTAAAACATTGACAGGGCTCTAGACCTGTTAGTATAGAATTCTACATTATTTCTTCCATGTAAACCAATTTACCTTAGCTGAGTACAACAATTGATACATGGCCGGAACAATTACCAATGTGAGGAAAGTAGCAAAAGTTAAACCAAAAATTACTGTCCAGCTCATAGGAGCCCAGAAAGCTGCATTGTCGCCACCAAAATAAATATCCGGATCAAAAGTATTGAAGAAAGAGATAAAATCAATATTTAAACCAACTGCCAGAGGCATTAATCCAAGCACGGTAGTAATGGCTGTAAGTAAAACCGGACGAAGACGTGTTTTACCAGCTTCCACAATACAGTCCTTAGCTACATCCATGGGCAAATCCTCATCAGGCTCTATTCCCAAAGCTTCTTTCCGACGTAATTTCACCAGCCCAATATAATCAATAAGCACAATGGCGTTATTAACTACTACTCCGGCCAACGACACGATTCCAATACCTGTCATAATCACCACGAAATCCATTTTAAAGGTTGCCAACCCACCAAATACACCAATGGTACTCAACAACACACTAAACATGATAATAGCTGGTTTTACCAGGGAGTTAAACTGCGAAACCAAGATGATGGTGATGAGTGACAAAGCGATTAACATGGCTGTTGTTAAAAAGGCCATAGATTCATCCTGCTCTTCCTGTTCACCAGTAAACTCATACTTATACCCGGCAGGCATTTCAAAATTAGCCATAATTTTCTTCAATTCCATATTAATTTCATTGGCATTGTAGCCTTCAATAACATTAGAATAGATAGTAATCATGCGGTTACGATCCTTGCGGGTGATGGCTCCATAGGTTGAACTATAATCGAATTCAGCAACAGCCGAAATGGGAATTTGGACAATTTTTCCGGATGACTGGTTTCGGAAGGTAATGCGCTGATTAATGAGGTCGGCCAGATTGTATCTATATTCTTCATCTAGACGCATCACAATTTTAAACTCATCCTCACCATCTTTAAAATCTGAAATTTCTTTACCAAAAAGCGAAGTCCGTAAAGCATCAGCAATTTGACCTGTTGAGAGTCCATAACGACGGGCTTTTTCGCGGTCAATATTAACCAACACCTCAGGTTTTCCTACATCCAAATCAATTTTCAAAGCCTCAATACCTGGGATATTGGCATGGTTAAACAAAGCACGAATGGTGTCGGTGAGCGAAAGTAAATGATTAAAATCACGACCGCTTACCTCGAGATTGATGGGCTTTCCTGTGGGAGGACCATTTCTTTGCTTTTCAACAGAAATGGTTACTCCGGGATATTTACTCACGAGCTCATCAGTTAATTGACGTTGAATATCTGATGTATTTTTTCCACCTCGCACATTGAAATCCACAAAATTGATGGTAATTAGTCCGCGATTGGGCATCCCACCTCGACCACTAAAACCATCATCTTCGCTCACAGCACCTTTTCCTGCCAGTGTCAACACTGACTCAACGATTTCTTTGTTAGGTTCAAGTATGCTATTCACTTTTTGCTCCAGAACACGCATGGTAGAATCGGTGACTTCTACATCTGTACTTATGGGCAATTCGGCCACAATATTCAACAAGTTAGGATCGGTTGAGGGAAAAAATTCAACTTTCGGATTCGAACCAAAATAAAACATCATGGTAACGATCATCAACAAAAAAGTACCGATAACCAAGGCAAAAGGATGCCATGTTGAAATGGCGAAGTTGATGAATTTCAAGTAGAAATTTTCAAGCCAGACCAAAAACACGTTTTGAAACCAGATAGCCATTCGCGATAAGAAGAGTAAATTTAGTAATCCTATGAAGGCAAAAATCATTAATAAAGTACCTATCCAATTGATGTTTACAGCATACATAATAAGAGCCAATCCCGTAAGGATACCCATAATAATCAAGCTGCGCTTTACTTTAGGAAGCGTAATATTAGCACCTTTTCGGTAAAAATCGGTAAACAAAACCGGAATGATAACCAAGGCTACCAGTAGCGATGAAACCAACACAAAAATCAAAGTCAATGGCATATACGACATGAATTCCCCCATGATGCTTTTCCAAAACAATAGCGGAAAAAATGCCGCCAGCGTAGTGGCTGTGGACGAAATAATGGGCATAGCAACTTCACCTGTGGCCTGCCGGGCAGCCTCCTTTACGGGATAACCCAAATGAACATACCGATAAATGTTTTCAGTTACCACGATGGCGTTGTCCACAAGCATACCTAGGGCCAAAATCAATGAAAAAAGTACAATCATGTTGATACGGTAGTCGATGCCTCCCATGATCATAAAAGATAAGAACATGGACATGGGAATGGCAAACCCAACAAACAACGAGTTGCGGGTTCCCAAAAATAAAAACAGAATGAAAACCACAAAAATGACACCTAAAATGATGCTGTTTTCAAGATTGGTTAACTGCATTTTTACCATTTCGCTCTGATCGCTGGTAATGGTTACCGACAAGTTTTCGGGGATCATTCCATTTTGCTCACCAGTATGCAGTACCTCCATTACCTGATCAACAGTTGACAACAGGTTCTGTCCGCCCTTTTTAACCACTTGTAACGAAACTACAGGCTGTCCGCCCAAATAGGCATAACTGTCGCGATCTTTAAAACCATAGCTTACATTGGCAATATCACGCAAATAAACAATATTTCCATTTTCACTTTTAACAATAACATTTAAAATTTGAGAGGGATTAGTAAACTCACCCAGTATCCGCACCGACCGTTGAATATCGCCCAATCGCACATCTCCACCCGACATACTCACATTTTCGCTGGCAATGGCCGTCTCCACATCGCCATAGCTCACTTCCCGGGAAGCCATTTTAAAAGGATCGAGATTAATTTTAACCTCCCTTTCGGTGATCCCGGTGATGACCACTTTAGAAACCTCTGAAATGGTTTCCATTTCGTCTTTCAGATCTTCGGCAAAATCCTTTAACTCACTAATGCTATAATCTCCCGAAAGGTTCACATTAATAACCGGAAACTCTGAGAAATCAATATCTGTGACCATTGGATCAGTAAGCAAATCATCCGGAAGCTCACTCTTAGCTTTATCCACAGCATCCTTTACATCCTGCAATGCCGATTTAATGTCCACATCTGTTTGAAATTCCACAAAAACATTGGATGCATCCTGACTGGATACTGTGGTCATTTTTTTAATGCCTTTTACCGACTCTATTTCCTTTTCGAGTTGTCGGGTAATCAGGTTTTCAATATCCACCGGTGGATTTCCCGGATAAATTGTTTGTACCATAATGGTAGGGATATTGATATCCGGAAACAACTCTTTGGGCATAGATACATACGAGTATAAACCAAAAATAATGGTAATTACCGTAATTAAATAAGCCGTGTTTTTATTATTTAGTGCCCAGGTCGATAACCAGAAATTTCTTTCCGTATGTTTCTCTTTAGGTCTTTTTATTTCGTTACTCATTGTACTCGTTTTAAGCGATTAAAATCATTATGACTTACTCTGATTAACCGTTGATAATGTTTAATACAGCTCCATCAGAAACATTGTTGTAGCCACTTGTAATTATAACATCCCCGGACTTTAGCCCCGAAACCACCTCTGTTTTATCTTCATAAGATCTTCCCGAAGTGATGTAAACCTTTTGAGCTACCTTATTTCCATCTCTGGTAGCTACCATATAAATAAAACTTCCGTTAAGGTCTTTTTTAATAAGGATCGAAGGCACTACAATGGCCTGGTCATGGTTGTAGTCGTTAATTTCGATATTTGCCAACATGTTAGGTTTCATTTCACCTGTAGGGTTCTCAAGTAAAATTTGAACTTCAAATGTTCGATTTTGCTTGTTAATGACATTACCCGTGCGATAAACAGGTTTCGAAAGCTCAAAACCGGGTATTGATGGAATAGTAATATTCACTACATCGCCTTTTTTTATGATGGGTAGATGTGACTCAGAAAGCTGAGCTGTGAGATACAATTGATCCATATTAACAACTTGCATGAACTGCATTCCAGGGGAAGCCATTTCACCTTGTTTTAATATTATTTTTTCGACAACACCATCGATTGGAGATTCAATAACAGCCAAATTATACTGTGCTCGGAGGGTTTCGAGTTTATTTTGCAACCCTTCGTAGGCATTTTTAGCTTCCAAGTATTGTATTTCCGATCCTATTTGTTTCTCCCACAAGGCAGATTGTTTTTTAAATACGATTTCTGCAAGATTCAGTTGGGACTGAACCTCTTGAATACTTTTTTCAAGAACTGCTGTACTAAGTTTTGCTAAAACCTCACCTTTGTTCACTTTTTCGCCTTCCTTAACATAGATAGCAACAATTTGTCCTCCTACCTCAGGACTGATAAAAGCTTCCTCAACAGTTTCCATTTCACCTGTTGCAACAAAGAAGTGTGAAAACGACTGCAGTTTAAGTTTTTCTGTTTGAACAGAAACCTTAAGCCCATTGTATTCATTAGTTTCAGCATTACTGACACTCGATTCAAGTTTTTCAATTTTTTTGTTGAGATCTCTCACCTGCTTTTGATACGTTTCAATTTGTACCACAGGATTTTCCTTCTCGGCTGATTCACATGAAAAAAGAAATATACTTATGCTGATTAAGAAAGTTATTTTAAATATAGTGTTCATATTGGTGGTTGTTAAAGGGTGATTTTATTATTTCAATTTTAATTTATTCAAGTTATCTTCAAGAAATTTTCTTCCTGTTTCATTTACGATACCGAATAAATGAAACCGAAAAATTTCGTGGAATAATTCGGCGTTTGAATAGCTCGTATCAGTAAAAATATCGGTTGACATCAAACACTCCATTCGCATCAGTGTAAGGCGGGTAATAATTTCTTCATTCAAATCGGCACGAAAAAAACCTTCGGCCTTTCCTTTCTCCAAATTTTCTCTCACCTTCTCAATAAATCGCATACGTTTTTTTTTGTGAAAATGCTCGAAAAACCGGGGATAGTACTTTTTTAAATCGTACATAAAACCTGGCTTATGGTCCTGGATCATTTTAGCTTGAATGTCGTAATAAAACAAGAGCTCTTCTAATGCATTTATGTCTTTTGGTATTCCTTCAGTATAAGGTGGGGTGGGCATCTCACTAATATATTCCAGCACACTCCATACCAGTTGTTTTTTATCTGTAAAGTATTCGTAAAGTGTTTTTTTCGATATGCCCAATTTATGGCAAATATCATCCATGGTGACGCTCTTAATCCCGAATTCAAGATACAGGTTTTTAACCTGTTCAATGATGTCATTTCTCTTGGTCTTCATGGGTACTAATTTTCAGCTTTTGTTAGTATTTTTTCGAGTTCTTCACCTGCTTTCAACAAATTTAACGCGGCATTGATGTAGTCGTTTTCCGTATTTAAAAACTGATTATGTGTGTTGAGTAAATCCAAGCTGGTTGACATACCCTGTTTGTATTTTTCGGTGGTTTTTTGGTAAATCTTCTCAGCAGTTTTTCGGCTCTTTTGCTTGTTCACGTATACATTGTAAGCGTTGAGATAATCGTTTTTAGCTGTTGAATATTGCAAGTCGAGTTGCGAAAGCAATTGTTTTTCTAGCACATCTACTTGTTCATAGGCTATTTTGGCTTGCTTCACTTTTGAATATCGCATACCACTTGAAAAGATGGGAATTTGCATACTTACCCCAAAAACAGAGCTACCATACCAGATACCATCTTTATTAAAAAAGTCCCATTGTTCACGTTGAGCCTGGGTTTGGTAATTTAAAACAGCTGAAAGCTGAGGCATATATGCCGATTTCTCAAGTTTAACTTGCAACAGACTCAGCTCTTTTTGCTTAGCCATAGATCTGTAATCAATGTTTTGACTAAAAAGAAAGGGATTAGTAAGCATTCCTGAATTATTCTTTTCTTCAATGATATCTTCCATTCTGTCGGTTAAAATCAAGCTGTCAGCATCACTCAATCCCATATAAAACTTTAAAAAGGCATGGGCAACAATTCGGCTATTGAGCAGATGGTCGCGTGAGGCTTCCAAATCAGCTACCAACAAGTCTAGCTGGTCTACATCAATATCCTCTGCAAATCCCACTTCGTATACCTGACGGGTTTCTTCGGCCAAATCACGCGTGATGGTTAAGGTAGAATCCACAATCACCAAACCATCTTCAGCCGAAAGTGCAGCGTAATAGGAATTTGCAACCTCTTGCTTAACTGCCACTTTGTTTTTAAAAAAGTCTATATCCGTTTTTTCAAGGTATTTTTTTGCGGCTTGTAACCCCACAATATATTCACCGCTAAAAATCAATTGAGAAACCGAAGCACCAACTGTTCCGTCATATTTGGTTCCGAATTGAAGCTCCATGGTTTTGGTTGGATCTGTAAAATCAGGAATGATCATCACAGGGCGTTGCAAGTTATCGTTATACGAAACTGATCCATTTATTTGGGGCAATCCGATGGAAGTACTTTCCTTTACTCTGTATTTGGCCGACTCCACATCTTTCTCTGAGTTGATCAATGTATAGTTGTTTTCCATGGCATAGGCAATGGCTTCCTTTAACGAAAAGGTTTTTATTTGTTGTGCCTTTAACCCACTTGTTAACAAGAGGATAACAACAAGGGGAATTATTTTTAATATCTTCATTTATTGATGATTGTAACGATTAATATTGAATTGGGCGGCAAAAGTAAGAAAAAATAAACGCCGGAAACTATTTTAAAGTAAATAGTTTATTAAGTTTTTGTTAAAATTTGTAAAATAAAAATCCCCGATCAATTCTGGTCGGGGATTTAACCTATTTCGACAGATAAATTCTATTTATTCTACCAGCGTCATTTCGTCTACCAGATATCCGGCTCCGGCAAATTTATCCACAATAAACAGGAAATAACGGATATCGAGCGAGATATTGCGACACATTTCAGGATCGTACATCAAATCGCTCATGGTGCCTTCCCAACAACGATCGAAGTTGACTCCCACCAACTGTCCTTCGGCGTTTAATACAGGACTCCCTGAATTTCCACCCGTTGTATGATTGCTCGCCGCAAAAGCCACATGCAATTGTCCGTCTTTGTCAGCATAGCGACCATAATCTTTATTGCGGTAAAGCTCTTTTAGCTTTTCTTCAACCACATAATCATATACATCGGGATTTTCCTTTTGCATGATGCCTTCAAGTGTGGTAAAATGCTCATAGTAAACGGCATCTTTAGGCGAAAATCCATCTACATTTCCATAAGTTACACGCAATGTAAAATTGGCATCGGGATAAAAACGGGCATCAGGTTCCATCTCCATTTGAGCTTTCATGTACAATCGCTGCAGACTATCAAGGGTATTGTTAAGAGCCACGCGTTGTTGTTTGATCTTCATGTTATACAGATTCATCATTTCACCGGCCATTTTAAAAGCAGGATCTTTTTGAAGCTTTTTCAAATCTTTTGGCTGATAATTTTCAACAAATGCAGTAACCTCCTCCTGTTTATCAAACATCGATTTTTTGAATACTTCTGCAGTATATGCTGCATAATCTCCTTTGTACTTTTTGTGAATTTCTTTAAAAAAGGCCGGTTTATACAGTGGATCCAGATTTTCATCATAAATTTTCAATAATGCTACCATAACCTCTTCATCAATCGGTTGGTAATAGTCTTTGAAAAAGGATTTTGTACTACCCAACAAGGTCTGCTTTTCCTTATTTAATTGATCAGCATTTTCAGGTTTCATTTCACTTAAGGTTGCCAATTTCGAAAACTTGTTGGCATAACTCACCAATTCGATGGCAAGGCCAGCCTCCATAAGGTAATCGGTGGCCACGTTTAGCGGAGTCAATTCAGTATATACCTGCTTAAAGGTTGGCAACAGTTGGCTGTATCCATTGTTATTGGCCCACTGTTGAAACTCCGTTTCATAGGCTTCTTTACGCTCAATTCCCTTCATCCGTTTGATACCGCCACTTTCTCCAATCATTTTTTTCCAGTAATTGGCTACACCAGCATCCTTAGAAGCATATTGAATACGAACCTGTGGATCTTTTTCAGCATATTTTCCAAAAATATCCAAACGCGTACCACGCAGTTTAATTTTCTGTGGATTCTGTACTTCGGTAATCATCTCAATGGCATAAGAAGGCAGGTATTCGCTTGTTCGGGCAGGATATCCGAATACAAAGGTGAAATCATCTTCCTCCACGCCGGCGATAGAAATGGGAAAATAAAACTTAGGCTCGTAAGGCACATTATCCTCAGCATACTCAGCAGGTTTTCCATCTTTGCCCACATAGATGCGGAACAACGAGAAATCACCTGTATGACGGGGCCACATCCAATTGTCGGTATCGCCACCAAATTTGCCAATATTAGAAGGGGGAGCACCTACCAGACGAATATCTCTAAAGGTTTCGGTAACCATCATATAGTACTGATTTCCATTAAAAAAAGGTTTAATAGCACCTTGATAAACAGAATCTTTTTCCAGTTCTTTAATCAGCTTCTTGCTGTTTTGGGCGATGAGCTCATGGCGGACTTTTTCCGTCATGTCGTCAGTAACTCCATCGAGAACACCTTTTGTTACTTCTTCCATTCTTACGAGTAAGGTAGCGGTAAGTCCGGGATTTACCAACTCTTCACCTTTGTTCATGGCCCAAAATCCATCCGTGAGATAATCGTGTTCAACAGTGCTGTGTTTTTGAATCTGACCAAACCCACAGTGGTGATTGGTGAGCAACAAACCTTCACTTGAAATGATTTCAGCAGTACAACCTCTTCCAAAAAGCAAAATAGCATCTTTCAAGCTGCTGTGGTTCACCGAATAAATATCTTCTGCAGTGAGTTTTAGTCCCATTTCCTGCATTTCCTTTTCGTTCATCTGCTGTAGCAACATAGGAATCCACATGCCTTCGCCGGCCATCACAGGAGTGAAAAATTGCCCGACCAAAAACGCCACCAGCGCAAATACTTTCTTAATCATTTGAATGTGATTTAAATTTTTGGTAAAAATATTGAAAATATGGGGATTTTGGAACACAGATGAGAGGATTATCATTGAACACGGATTTGCAAGCTGATTCCGAAAGCTTTCGGAATTGCTGGGAAAATGGAACGCGGATTTTCATGATGTTGATGATTAAATATGATTTTTTGGTTTTACCGCAAAGGCGCGGAGGCGCGCCGGGGAATTAGATGCAAAACCCAGAATATCAGATATATCTGCTATTCCGATTGAGTTTACTGAGGCACAAAGGAAGCGAACAGAGGAATCTGGCAAACTCCAAAGCGCTGACCTGTCATCTCGATATCAGCTTTTTTGCTGATGAGAGATCTCCTGAGCAAAAGCAGTGGTTTTTTCTTCAGGGGATCTCTCCTCCTGCGTCGTTCGAGATAACAATAAGATACAGAGCTTTTGAGGAACGAAGCAAACGAACAGAGGAATCCCCAAAACCAGGTAAGCCATCCCTATCGCGAACATCTTCCTTCTGTATTATTTCGTTTAATGCTGAGAGAGGTCTGCCCTATGAAATGCGAAGCATATTTAACAGGGAACGACCGTGAGCATCTGGTGGATAAAAGGCTGACACGTAGGTATTGGAATACGGATGAACCGGGTTGAACAGATAATCACGGATTTTATTTGCCAAAGTGAACAAAAATCGATGAGTTATCATTTTATCCGTGCAAATTCGTAAGATCCGTGTTATCCGTGTTCTATCCTTTTCCCTCACCTATCTATCATCCAATACATCTAAAAGTTTATATCTTTGCTGCAAGACAATAATATTCCAATTACAGCTATGCAGAATCAGTCGATTTATAAACCTAAAAACCACGTACGTATTGTTACGGCAGCTTCACTATTTGATGGGCACGATGCAGCCATCAACGTCATGCGCAGAATTATCCAGTCATCCGGGGCAGAAGTGATTCATCTGGGGCACAACCGCTCCGTTCATGAGATTGTAAACACCGCCATTCAGGAAGATGCTCAGGCCATTGCGCTCACCAGCTATCAGGGCGGTCACATGGAGTTTTTAAAATATATGTACGACATGCTTCACGAAAAGGGTTGTGGTCATATCCGTATTTTTGCCGGTGGAGGTGGAGTAATTCTGCCCGAAGAGGCCAAAGAATTGCATGCGTACGGAATCACCCGCATTTATAGTCCTGACGATGGTATGGAGATGGGCTTGCAAGGCATGATCAACGATTTATTAATAAAGTCAGATTTCCCTACCGGGAAAAACATCCAGGTAACTGCACCTGATATCCACAGCCAAAATTATGTCGCTATCGCGAAACTGATATCTGCCGCTGAAAATTACCGAGAAGAAGTTGCTCCCCTGTTGGATGAGTTGTCTCGACATCAACGTGAAAAGCAATCCCCCGTTTTGGGAATTACAGGAACCGGTGGTGCCGGAAAATCATCTCTTATCGACGAAATTGTACGCCGTTTCTTACGCGATTACCCCGAAAAAACCATGGCGATTATTTCGGTCGATCCTTCCAAACGAAGATCAGGAGGTGCCTTGCTTGGCGATCGCATTCGCATGAATGCCATCGATAATCCCCGCGTTTATATGCGCTCGTTGGCTACACGACAAGCCAATTTAAGTTTGTCGAAATATGTAAAAGATGCCGAAATCATTGCACAAGCGGCAGGCTTCGATCTCATCATCCTCGAAACCTCCGGAATTGGCCAGTCCGACTCCGCCATCATCGACCACAGCGATGTTTCCCTTTACGTGATGACTCCTGAATACGGTGCAGCAAGTCAGTTAGAGAAAATCGATATGCTGGATTATGCCAACATCATTGCCCTCAACAAAGCTGACAAACGTGGAGCACAGGATGCTTTACGTGATGTAAAAAAACAATATCAACGCAATCACCAGTTATTTGATCAAGATCTGGAAACCATGCCTGTTTTTGGAACAGTAGCTTCTCAATTCAACGATCCGGGTGTGAATGAACTATACGACAACCTGTTGCTTAAAATTGAAAAGTTCACCGGAGTAAGTTTTGGTGTAACCCCAAAAGACGATAGCCATTCCCCTGACAAGATATATATCATTCCGCCTAACCGGGTTCGCTACCTTTCGGAGATTACTGAAACCGTTCGTGGATATAACCGTTGGGCCATTCAACAAAGTGAAGTAGCACAAAAGTTATTTAGTTTAAATCAAACAGCTGATCTGCTGGAAAACCAGAAGGAAACCAAACAGGCAGTAAACCAACTCATCGAACAAACCACGGCTGATTTAGATCCCAAAAACAAGGCCATTCTCGAAAATTGGGAATCAACAAAAAAGGCTTACACCGACGAGTATTTTATCTTTAAGGTGCGTGACAAAGAGCTTAAAATTGCGACCCACAGCGAATCACTTTCGCACATTCAAGTGCCCAAAGTCTGTTTGCCTCCATACAAAAGCTGGGGAGAAATTCTGCGCTGGGTGCTCAAGGAAAATGTTCCCGGAGAATTTCCTTATGCTGCCGGTGTTTTTCCTTTCAAAAGAGAAAATGAAGATCCAACCCGCATGTTTGCCGGCGAAGGTGGCCCCGAGCGCACCAACCGACGCTTTCATTATGTGAGCAAAGGACTACCTGCAAAGCGGCTCTCTACCGCATTCGATTCGGTAACTTTATATGGCGAAGATCCTGATCTGCGTCCTGATATTTATGGCAAAATTGGTAACGCCGGCGTGAGCATTGCTTGTCTGGATGATGCCAAAAAATTGTATTCAGGATTCAATTTAGCCAGCGCCATGACTTCCGTTTCCATGACCATCAATGGGCCCGCACCCACTTTGGTCGGGTTTTTCATGAATGCGGCCATCGATCAACAGTGTGAGCTGTACATCAAAGCCAACGGATTGGAAGAAGAGGTTGAAGCTAAAATAGCTCACATTTATCAGGAAAGAGGAACACAACGACCTGCCTATCAAGGCAAAATTCCCGAAGGAAACAATGGATTGGGACTCATGTTACTGGGTGTTACCGGCGATATGGTGCTACCTGCCGATGTTTATCAGCAAATTAAGATGGATACCCTTTGTCGGGTAAGAGGTACCGTTCAGGCCGATATCCTGAAAGAAGACCAGGCACAAAACACCTGTATTTTCTCTACGGATTTTTCCCTAAAAATGATGGGCGATATACAGGAATACTTCATCAAAGAAAACGTTCGCAATTTTTATAGCGTGAGCATTTCGGGTTATCACATCGCCGAAGCAGGTGCCAATCCCATTAGTCAGTTGGCCTTTACATTGGCCAACGGTTTCACTTACGTGGAATACTACCTGTCGCGTGGGATGGACATTAACCAATTTGCCCCCAATTTGAGTTTCTTCTTCAGCAATGGAGAAGACCCTGAATATGCAGTGATTGGCCGAGTATCGCGACTAATTTGGGCCAAAGCCATGAAACTGAAATACGGTGGCGATGAACGGGCACAGAAATTAAAATACCACATTCAGACTTCCGGACGATCGCTGCATGCGCAGGAAATTGACTTCAACGACATCCGCACAACATTACAGGCTTTGTATGCCATTTACGACAACTGCAACTCATTACACACCAACGCCTACGACGAAGCCATAACCACACCAACTGAAGAAAGTGTCCGTCGTGCCATGGCCATTCAAATGATCATTAACCATGAACTGGGGCTGGCAAAAAATCAAAATCCGCTACAGGGTGCATTCATTATTGAAGAGTTGACCGATTTGGTAGAAGAGGCCATTTTAAGTGAAATGGACAAAATTACAGAACGCGG
>JBFHGX010000093.1:0-15528 GCA_041582875.1 Bacteroidales bacterium
ATGATGTGGGCTACTTACTTCACTCTCAAAACAGAGGTTTCAGTACCGGTTTATCTCTAACCTGGAATATTTTTGACGGGGGTAAAACAAGAACCAGGGAGTTAAACGCTAGAATTGCTGATGAAAACGCAGGCTACCAAATCGACCAATCACATAACGAACTCAACCGTCAATTTAACAATGCCTATACCAACTACCGTGATTTGTTTTATATCATGCAAGTGGAAGAACGAAACACCAACACCAACCGACTGAATTTCAGTAGGTCAGCGGAGCAATTCCGATTAGGTCAAATCTCATCACTTGACTTTAGAAATGCACAAGTAGAACTTCAGAATGCAATCGACCGATACAACACAGCGATGTTTAATGCGAAAGTAGCTGAACTTGAATTACTGAAATTAGCGGGGTTGTTTTTAAAGATGATTTAAACCATTCCATCCTTTTTAGAAATACTGGCACAAAAAAACATCCATACAAAGCATGGATGTTTTTTTGTGCAAGTAAGTTGCTTAGAAATTAAACCGGAAGGTCAGCGCAAACTGACTGGTGGTATATTTGTTATCCACTGGGTTGGTTTGAATTAAACCATTCTGACCCTCATAGGAATACAGATAATAATTCTCATTCATCACGGAATATACATAAGCGAAATCCATGGCAAAACCATCCTTTTTATAACCAATACCTCCAGAATAAGAAGTTCGTTTGGCATCATTCAAGTTGTCTTTATATGGGCTGGTAGAAAAACCATATCCACCTCTCAAACTGATCATTCCCAATCTCCATTCGGTTCCGAACCTCAGGTTATTTGTAGACTGATAACTATCGCGAATACTTGTATTTACATCACTTGACAGTCCACTTTTCGAAGCAAATTTCGACGTAGAATAATCGGCGTATTCATACTCAGCAGAAATGAATCCCATTTGATTGATGAAAAAGGCCGCACTACCTATCGCTTTCAAAGGCGTATAAAACCGATAAGAATAATTGCCGGTTACCAGCGAAGTGGCTTCATAGGTTTGCCCGCCATAAGTAGCCGTTGTAACCGTATTCCAGGTATCGGTCATATTCCAATAATAAGAGGGCGTGTGGAAAGCAGCTCCAACCCGGACCCAATCCGTAGGTTTAACAATCGCTCCCAATTTTAAATTAATGCCCCACCCGGTGGTGACCAAATTTTCGGTAACACTCCAACGCTCAAAATCAGGCACATTGTCTGAAGTAAACTCTTCTGAATAATAAGAACTACGATCGTAACGAATATAAGGCAATCCCATGGTAGCACCTAAGAACAAGAAATCATTGTAGTTGGCTGCAAACGAAAACAGCCATTCGTTGGTAGATCCTTTAGAAATGATACGCTGTTGCTGAAAAACGCCACCATTTGGAATGGGAGTATCATAAAAATCATTGTACCCCGGAACAGTATCCAATAGATAAACTGCCCAAGCTGGCTCCAGATAGAATGGATCTTCACTTTCCAAATTGTAATAAGGCACATAATCAGCTTGCTCCCAATAAACATCCAGTTTGGAATTTTGGTTATTAACCCCCTGCATGTTAACCACAGAGTTGTAGTTGTTCAGGCGGTTCATTCCCAGAGCAAACTGTACAAATTTCCAACCTTGTCCATTGACCACAGGAGTGGTCATTACATAGCCAAGATTACTGAGATCGAATACGGTACGTGAATCTTCCGCATAAGAACCGTTATAGGTGGAAGCAGCTTTTCGTGAAAACACCTCTGGCGTGATGGTCATGTCATAGGTTCGGAACAATCCTAAGCCGGCGGGGTTGGTACTTGCTGTAGAGAAATCAGCTCCCACAGCACTAAAAGCACCTCCGGCGCCCATACTGCGGGCAGTTCCCTGATAAAATGATTGAGAATATCTTAGGGCATCTTCTGCCAGCTGAGCATTTACTGCTACAGTAATGAGCAGCATCATGGTTGCGATGATGTATTTTTTCATAGCCTGAATGATTAATCGATAACTTAAATGTATGTACTAAAATAATTTTAAGCGTTCAAGAGGTTATCTCCTTCCACCGCCGCTGCGCGATGAACTACTACTTGAACTGCTACTCGAAGAACTGCTTCTTGTTCCACTCGAACTGCTCCCTGAACTTCTGGTGGAAGTACTGGGGGCACTATAACTTCTGGAGGACGTTCCTTGACTACGGGTAGGTGAAGAGTAGGTTTTTGACGGAGTTGATGAACTCCTTGTATTGGTTGACCTTACAGAAGTGCCACCATTACGGCTCCCTGAACTACCTGAGGATCTTGTGGTTGTTGTGGTGGGTCTAGTACGATTGTATGTAGAAGACTCACGGGTATTCGACTGACTGGGTGCTGCGGTGCGTGTCTGAGAACTTCTTGCTGAGGTTCCGGAAGTTCTTGTCGCATTTCCTGTATTGCTTTGAGCAGGAGCTGTTCTCACGTATTCCTTACTTGAACGGGGTTGACGCGATGGCAAACTTTCGTAAGACTGTGGTTTACGATACCGTTGCTGAGTAGTGGTTGAAGAATTAGCTCCTGTAGTATTGGTTCTTCTTTCTACCGATGAAGGTTTTTGGATAGGTTGCGATTTAGAAGTTTCTGTCCTTTCACGAGTTGCCGTCCCAGCTCCACTATTGGCAGTTGAAGCTCCTTGATCTCTATCTCGAGCAGCCACTCGGGTTTGAGTAGATCCATCATTGGACTGACCTGTTCTGGCACCAACTGTTGATCCGCTTCCGGCAACTACTGTTTGAGGTACCCGTCTGGACGATCCGGAACCATCCCCATCACCTGAACGACCACCACGTCCGGGTACAGTTGTTCCTCCTGTGCCTCTTCCACGAGGACCATAAGCAACAGGTCGGCCATAATTGGGATAATAATCTCCTCCGCCATATCCGGGATAATATCCACCACCATAATAGCCATCATAATAACCATTCCAATAACCCTGGTTATATCCGGCCCAATAACCGCCCCCATAATAAGGATAACCCCAACCATAACTTGGGTAACCCCAGCCGTAACTTGGATAACCCCAACCGTAATAGGGATAACCCCAATAACTGTAGGAAGGCCATCCGTAACCATAGCTCATGGAGTATCCCATACCCATACCTACACCCATGCCCACGCTAAATGACCAGTTTGAACTTCCACATCCTCCACAATCGCTAACATATTCTTCATCGTAATAATCATCACTTGTACCTGACCCGTTAAATCGCTTGATACGAGCAGCATAATCACTTTCGTAATAATCATCAATAAACTGATAATCACCTTCTTCTGCTTCATCTGAAGTACCAACAGCCGAAGCTGCCACATTCGATTCGTATTGTGTAGTATAATCAAACTGACCATCTTCATTTGCTGAAGATCCATCAACCACCTGTGTAGATTGAGTCGCTACAGGTACCGATGTAACAGGAGGTTTTACATTGTTACGATCAGTTTTTGATGTGTAATATACATCGTCGCCCGGCATGTTGCTATAAGAGGAACAAGCGCTTACCATCGCTATTATAACAATGGTAGTGAGCATTTTTAGTAAGGTTTTTGGCGTTTCCATGGTATATATGTGTTGGTCGTTATTAAACATTGTGTAATTTTGTGCCATCGTAAAAAATACAAAGACTATACCAAACTTTAAAAATGGCAAAAGAATTAACTCCTCAGGCAGAAAATTATTCACAGTGGTATAACGATCTGGTGACGAAAGCTGATCTGGCCGAGAACTCGGCAGTACGTGGATCGATGGTGATAAAACCCTATGGCTATGCTATTTGGGAAAAAATGCAATCTATTTTAGACGGCATGTTTAAGGACACGGGACATCAAAATGCATACTTTCCACTTTTTATACCCAAATCTTTTTTTAGCAAGGAAGCTTCACATGTGGAAGGGTTTGCCAAGGAATGTGCGGTAGTTACCCATTACCGACTTAAAAGTGATCCTGAAAAAGGTATTATTGTGGATCCTGATGCAAAACTGGAGGAAGAACTGATCGTGCGACCTACTTCGGAAACCATTATCTGGGACACTTACCGCCGTTGGGTACAGTCGTACCGCGACCTACCCATTTTAATCAACCAATGGGCCAATGTGGTTCGCTGGGAGATGCGCACCCGTTTGTTTTTGCGTACTGCTGAATTCTTGTGGCAAGAAGGCCATACTGCCCATGCTACACAGCAAGAGGCTTTGGCTGAAGCAGAACAAATGTTGCATGTTTATGCTGAATTTGCTGAAAAATACATGGCGATGCCAGTCCTTACAGGAGTTAAATCACCCAATGAACGGTTTGCCGGAGCCATCGAAACCTATTGTATTGAAGCACTTATGCAAGACGGAAAGGCGCTTCAGGCCGGAACCTCACACTTTTTAGGCCAGAATTTTGCTAAGGCTTTCGATGTGAAATTTGTAAACAAAGAAAACAAACAAGAATTTGTTTGGGCCACCTCATGGGGAGTAAGCACCCGCTTGATCGGGGCACTCATCATGTCGCATTCCGACGACAATGGACTGGTACTACCTCCAAAACTTGCCCCTATTCAGGTGGTTATCGTGCCAATTTTCAGGAAAGAAGAAGAACTGAAAGCCATTACCGAAAAAGTTTCCGGACTAATTACCGACCTTAAGAAAAAAGGAATCTCGGTTAAATTTGATGACCGAGATACGCATAAACCCGGGTTTAAATTTGCCGAATGGGAAATGAAGGGCGTTCCGGTTAGGCTGGCCATTGGCCCACGCGACCTGGAAAAAGGCACAGTGGAAGTAGCTCGTCGCGACACGCTGGAAAAAGAAGTGCTCCAATTTACCGATATTGCAGATAAAATTCAAAACCTGCTTGACAGAATTCAGGAAAATATTTATCAGAAAGCACATACCTTCAGAGAGGAGAATACTTTTACGGTTGATTCCTGGGATGCCTTTAAAGAAAGGGTTGAAAAAGGAGGATTTGTATTAGCTCACTGGGATGGAACTCCGGAAACGGAACAAAAAATTAAAGAAGAAACCAAAGCAACCATTCGCGTAATCCTCACCAACTCAAAGGAAGAACCAGGATCTTGTATCTATAGTGGAAAGCCTAGCAACCGCAAAGTAGTTTTTGCTAAATCGTACTAAAAGACATAAAACATATAGCAATCAGCACCTCACCGTTTTTTTAACACGACAGTGAGGTGCTGATTTTTTAATTTACATGAATCAGGTTTCCTTGACCAATTTTATTGAGCGAAATTTCCGGGTCGTCGTAATAATAAATATTTCCCAAACCCTTTATCGTAGCATCCAGAACAGAAGAAGAACGCACATACATGTGGTTGCTACTCACATTGCTCACATAAAGTAAACTAGCTTGTAAATCACGGAGATCCACAACTCCAAACCCTGATGAATATGCATAAACCATTCCGCAGATTCCTGAAACCAACAATTCCTGTGTTCCATAGTGTAGTCCAATTTGGGCTGCATTGGCATGAATCAACAGGTCGAGTTTACCTGCTCCTTCGTACAAATTCACTACAAATCGATCCTGGAACAAGGTATCTTTCATTGAAACATTGCCAATAGATTTATACTCAAGCGTATCTAAGTGCTGAACCCGAAGATAAACCGTCAAAGGCTGATCGTAGCTTCTAACCCAGTTACATTCATTGCCATTTCGGATTTCCAACACACCAAATTCACTTACTTCGGTCGTAATTCCTTTGAGTAGGTTTTTGCCGGCTTCAACAACACAGTTGGTTTCGTATCCTTGCTCAATAACCAGATTCACATTATCATGCAAATTGACCCGATGAAAGTCAGGCAGATTTCTAAATTCTGTGGTTTTTTCTCCTGCCGATTTAAAACAATCTCCCAAATGGGCTTTTTCACACGAAAACAACCCAATGAAAAGAAGCAAAAACCCTATGTTCCTTAATTTGCTAGTCATGCCTTACTTTTTGACGATATTTAAAAAAACCCCGATATCCTATTCCTAAACCAATATACTCAGCTTTACCCAGATGCGAACTCAAGGCCATATTAGCAAATAAATGCTGAGTAAACAGGTATTTCAGGGTAAGTCGCTGATAAAAGTCGCCTTCATTTCGCTCTTTTCCAGCTACATTAATGCCTGCATTAAACAAAAAAGAAACTTTGTTTAGCACCAATTCATAGGCCATGCTTGCGCCTACTTTGGTTACATCACGTATTGTGGGATCTACGCCAGCATCATTCGTCAACAAAAACTTATCTGAGCCATCATAGGTATAATCAACGCCGGCGCCAAACTTACTTTTATAACTTACACGGACCATAATATTGGTATAAAAAGCATAAACCATAAACCTTTCGCCAACTTCTTGCGACATATCCTTGGTGGCCACTGCTGTAGCAAATTGAAGCTCAATGAATTTACTCCCATCAAATTCAAAGGTCACAACCTTCGGTAACAACTTCTTCTTTTGCCCTGAATGGGGTCTTCCCAGAAAAGTAGTAATACCCGCAGTGGCAGTAAAAATATTCAAACCATAGTTTGGAGTTTTGGTCGATCCATTAGAAAAATGCGTGAGTCCCATGCCTGCAGAAACGGTCGTCCGCTTGGTCGGTTTCCAACGGTAATCAAAATACAAACTGGCTGCAAGGTTAAAGGCCGATCCAATGGCGAAGTTTTTATAATTCTCGATGCGATCGAAATGATTGGTAAGATAGGCAGCACCAACACCCAATTTAAAATGGATCGATTGATTTTGCCATCTCGTTAGCGGAAAATTGATAAATGGGTAAACCGCAAAGGCTGAACCAATTTCTTTGAAACCTCCAAGGTTCGACATCCAAAGCGAAACCCCATAGGAAGGATAAATATAAGCTTCTTCCCAACGCTTAGCTCCCCAGGTTTCTTTTTGAACAGACAACTCAATGGCTGGAAAATGTGAATTAAATATTTCAAGCTCCAGATGATGGCTCAGAAGAAACCCATATTCAACTTTAGCTTCGAAGGTCAGATTTTTTTTGTTCGAAGGACCTTTGGGCTGCGCCACCAACTCTGTAGTAAGCAGAAGTAAAATACCGAACCAAATATGCGCCTTTAACTTCAAAAATTAATTAGTTTATTGTTGACCGCAAAGGTAGAAATTAACGAACTAATCCCATCATCCGCCAATCAAGTTGTTTTCGCTTTGTCATGTTCTAAAATTCAATACTTTTGTGGTATATTGCAAAAAATTAAGGGCATGAGTCTAAAATGGGCGAATAAGATGTTTTTTTTGATGTTGGCGACTTTCTCTTTCCAACAAATCAGCTATGCCACCCACACGACAGACAGCCTTGAAATTGCATTAAATACTGCCAACGACAGCTCCAAATTTGAAATATACAACCAGCTTAGCACAGATTATTATTACTCTGACATTCAGAAAGCCCGGCATTTCGATTCACTGGGTTTATCATTGGCTCAAAAACTTGGAAACAAAACGCAGGAAGGTCGGTTTTACAACAATTTAGGGATCGACTATTATGTGGAAGCAAATCTCGACCAAAGTCATTTCTTTTTTAGCCAGGCCCGCATAAGTTTCTCAGAAGTAAAAGACACCGCTTTTTTGGTTATGGCACTCAATAACTTGGGAGCTGTGTATAAATTACTGGGGCTATACGAGCTTTCCGCCAATCATTTTACTGAAGCCATCAATCTAAAAGCTAAAGATCACGACACCATAAGTTTAATTACAACCCTTAATAACATAGGCTTGTTATACGACAAAATTGGCCTTTGCAATGAAGGAATGACCTACTTGAATGATGCACTCACCTTAGCAAAGAAAATCGACGACTCCTCCCTGATCAGTTTATCTTTTCAAAACATGGCAATATTGCAGATAAGCAAAGGAAGTTACCAAGTTGCCATTGACTATTCTGAAAAAGCAATGGCGTGTTTTGAATCTATGCGAATCGACGATTCTAATACCATTTTTAATAACCTGGCTTTATCCCATCAGGGACTTGGAAATCATGAGAAAGCTGAACATTACTATCGGCTGGCTATTGACCAATTCAGCAACCTGTTAAACGAATCGAACAAGGCTATTACACTCGAGAATTACACAAATTACCTAATTGAGCAACAACAATACGCTAAAGCATTGGAACATGGATTACAAGCCTTAAGTATTGCCGAGGACCGTCATCTTATTGAAACAAAAAGCCAGATTTATAAAACGCTTTCTTTACTCTACGAAAAAAACAAGGATTTTAAAAAGGCCTATTTTTATTCTACAGAATTCAATAAACTTAACGACTCTATATACAATACAACCCTGGCCACCAGCCTCATGCTCAACGATGTAAATGAGCGAATTGTTCAAGCTAAAATTGAACAAGACCTACTTGAGAGACAGAATCAACTTCAGTCACAACAAATTAATTACAGTACCCGACTCATCAATGTCATGATTTCAGCCTCTTTAGTGCTATTGCTGCTACTTGGTATCATTGTTTATTATGTGTCAAGAAAAAGAAAAGACAACAACCAACTTACCCACTTAAACAACCAGCTCCGCGCGAGTGAAGAAAAATACAAAGCCGTCGTCGAACAAAGCCCCCAAGTGATGCTGATACATCAGGAAGGTAAACTGCTTTTTGCTAACCACCACTTTTACACCTTATCAGGGCACTCCCCCAAAGAGCTTTCATCACTATCTGTTTTCGATTTGGTTCATCCGGATGACAGAAACAAAATCCAACAGATGGCAAAGGAAAGAATGGATGGTAATTTTCCTCTGGACAGTTATGAGCTAAAAGCTTATAACAAACTCGGCGAAGAAATATACCTCAACATGTCGTTTAGTAGGATCACCTACAACGACCAGCCAGCCATTCTGGGCGTCGGCATCGACATTTCAGGGCGAAAAAAGAACCTCGAAACCATTAAAAAACTTACTGCTGCCATTGAGCAAAGTCCTATTATGGTGCTCATTACCAATAAAAAAGGAAATATTGAATACACCAATCCGTCTTTTACATCCATTACCGGATATACAATGGAAGAGGCTCTTGGACAAAATCCACGAATTTTGGCTTCCGGTCAAGAAAGTGTGCACATATATAAAGAACTTTGGAAAACAATTCTTTCAGGCTCCAACTGGCATGGAGAATTGCTGAATAAAAAGAAAAACGGGGAGTTTTTCTGGGAATCTTTGGTAATTTCACCCGTACTTAACGAAGAGGAAGAAATTACACACTTTGTTGCCATTATGGAGGACATCTCCGAACGTAAGTCCATTGAAGAGGCTTTGATTCAACGTGAAGAAGCGCTCCGACAAGCCAATATTACCAAAGACAAATTCTTTAGCATTATTGCTCACGATTTAAAAAATCCATTTAACGCCATTATTGGATTTACCAGTTTACTTATGTCTGAATACAACAATATTGATGATGACGAACGTCAGAGTTATATCGAAAATATTCACCTGGCCTCCAATACTACCTATCGATTACTCGAAAACTTACTGGAATGGTCACGCACGCAAACTGGAAAAATAAAATTCTTACCAGGTCATTTTGATCTTAATGGAATAGTAAATGAGGTGATTAATCTTCAACAAACTCAAGCTGCAAAAAAAGGACTTCGCATCCTTTCCGAAGTTCCCTTCAATACGCCTGTGTTTGCTGACAAGAATATGATAAGAACCGTTTTACGCAACCTGATCTCTAATGCCATAAAATTCACCTCTTCGGGAGAGATTAGAATAAACGCTAAAAAGAAAAAAGATTTTATCGAAGTTTGTGTTGCTGATAGCGGGATTGGTATTCCTGAATCTGGTATCAACAAGCTTTTCAAACTCGACGAACAATATTTGGCCGAAGGAACTGAATTTGAAAAAGGAACAGGCATTGGTTTAATTCTTAGCAAGGAGTTCATCAACAAACATGGTGGAACCATTTGGGTAAAGAGTAAAAAAAATATGGGCGCAAAATTCTATTTTACACTCCCAACGCACAAAAAACAACTTAATCAATCGTAAAGATGAAATCGAAAGAAGTAAAAAAACACGTCCTGCTGGTAGAAGACAACCTTCTTAATCAGAAGTTTGCCATGGCAGTTCTCAAGATAAAAGGATTTACTGCAGATTTAGCCGAAAATGGAAAAATCGGAGTGGACCTGTTCGGAAAAAATGAATATGATGCCATATTAATGGATATTCAAATGCCGATTATGAATGGTATTGAAGCTACCCGAAATATTCGCGAAATCGAACAACAGAATAATTGGCCACGTATTAAAATTATTGCCGTTACTGCCTACGCTATGCCCGGAGACGAAGAGCGTTTTAAAGATGCAGGTATCGACCTGTATATTGCCAAACCATATAAAGGCGACGATTTAATCGCGCTAATTCAACAATAATCAATGAACTCTACCACACAAAAACTACAAGCTTTTGAACAGCTTCTTACCATTATGGATGAACTGCGCTCCGGATGCCCTTGGGACAAGGAGCAAACGCTCGAAAGCCTGCGTCACCTTACCATAGAAGAAGTTTACGAACTTTCGGATGCCATCCTCAACAACGACTTTAACGATATAAAAGGGGAACTTGGCGATTTGATGCTACACTTGGTTTTTTATGCTAAAATTGCCTCTGAAAAAGGCATGTTCGACATCAAAGATGTTCTGGATGGTATTTCCAAGAAACTTATTTACAGACACCCTCACATATACAGCAATGTCGAAGTAAATGGTGCGGATGATGTGAAAAACAATTGGGAAAAACTCAAATTAAAAGAAGGTAAAAAATCTGTCCTCGAAGGAGTTCCTATGTCGATGCCACCCTTGGTAAAAGCTTATCGAATTCAGGAAAAAGTTAAAGGAGTAGGATTTGATTGGGATGCTCCTGAACAAGTTTGGGAAAAGGTTAAGGAAGAAATGAATGAATTAGAACAAGAGGTTAGTCAGCAAGCCGACACCAATAAAATTGAGGATGAATTTGGCGACTTACTATTTTCTTTAGTCAACTATGCCCGCTTTATCGGAGTTAATCCAGAAGATGCACTTGAAAAAACCAACCGCAAATTCATCAAACGATTCCAGTTTATCGAAACCGAATCGCACCGTGACGGAAAATCACTTGAGACTATGAACCTCAAAGAAATGGACCAATATTGGAATCTGGCAAAAAAACACGATTAGAAGCCTTGTTCCACCACTGTCTATGAACCACCCCAATCCCATATGCCGGCCCCTTTACCTTATTTGGCTTAGCGTATTTTTACTGATTGGTACATCACCAGGTGTTCAGGCTCAAACCACAGGCAAATACCCCTATCCCGATCAGCCCAACGGCAAATACTTTAAATCATACCTTACTCTTTCGAAAAACCTGGTTACCTCTCCGGTACGATGGGGCAAAAAAGAGTGGATTACTGCAGGCGGTGTCGCCACTACCGGCGTTCTGCTGTATGTTTATGATGATCAAATCAGAGGGTTTTTTCAGCGAAACCAAAGCACTGCGATAACTCAAATATCAAAACACGGACTGGAGCCTTGGGGAAGCGGACTTTACCCTGCTTTACTCATGGGCGGTTGCTATATTTACGGATGGGCAGCTAACGATCCTACATCCCGACAAATTGCATTGGGAGGAACTCAGGCTTGGGTCATGAGCGCAGTAACCGTTATGATTATCAAAAACCTGACCCACCGCCACCGACCATATCAGGATCTACCTGCCAACCCGAGATTATGGGAAGGGCCATTTAAAGGCATGGAATACACTTCTTTCCCCTCGGGTCATACCATTACGGCTTTTTCATTGGCCTCATTTTTATCCTCAGCTTATCGCGATAAGCACTGGGTTGGCATTGTTTCCTATACCATTGCAACAGGTGTGGGTATTTCTCGCTTGTACGATGACCAACATTGGAGTACCGACGTATTTATTGGAGCCGCCTTGGGATTTGGCATCGGCAAACTGGTTTTTAGCATGATGGATCCAGAATCGAATCTTTCGATGCAAGTGGGAAGTGAAGGCGGAATTGGACTGGTTTATAAGTTTTAGCACAAAAAAAAAAGCTACCCCTAAGGACAGCTTTTTTTTATTTTTCCAGATGATACTAGTGGTTCGTTAAATACTTAGCAACACCTTCAGGAGTGGCTTCCATCGCATCCTGACCAGGTTCCCAGTTGGCAGGACATACCTCACCAAACTCTTCATGAAACTGCCATGCATCTACAATGCGAATGGCCTCATTGATACTGCGACCAAGTGGAAGATCATTTACCACCTGATGACGAACAACTCCTTGTTTATCGATCAAAAACAAGCCTCTATATGCTACTGGCTCGCCATCAAACTCGGCTTCACCATCTTCGTTATATTCATAAGTACCAGCCAAAACATCGAAGTTTTCCGATATGGTTTTCGACAAGTCGGATACCAATGGATATTTTACACCTTTGATACCGCCATCATTCTTTTCGGTATTTAACCAAGCCAAATGTGAGTTGGGGGAGTCAACTGAGCATCCAACCACTGCAACATTGCGCTTCTCAAATTCTTCAATTTTATCCTGAAAAGCAAGAATTTCGGTGGGACACACAAAAGTGAAATCCAATGGATAGAAAAAGAAAATCACATGTTTCTTTCCTATGTACTGTTCTAATGAAAATTTTTCGACAAACTCACCACCATTTACTACGGCAGTGGCCTCAAAAAGAGGCGCCTTTTTACCTACTAATACTGACATAATCTATTTATTTATAATGTTTAACATGATTTAAAGGGGACAAAATTAAGAATTATTTTAAATAAGGAAAGAGGGCGCATGGAAAAAAATAACATTTGAAGAAATAAGCAAGATATAGAACCAACGAACCCAATTTAAAATATTGAATCGAGTTTTAAAAGATTCTATTCAAATGTGAAACAGATTGGTGATTGATAACCCATAACTTACTTCAGAAGATCTTCAAAGGGAACCATAATGGGTGCATCTTTTTCAAAATCATATAGGGTAAGCTTTCTGATTTGGTAAAAGCTTTTCCAATAAGTCATTAATGCGCGATAATAACCCACTTTAGCATTGTCATTATCAATCTGTGCCATGTTGAGCTCAAGCACATCATTCACCTTGCCAATCATATACCGCTTTTGCGTTACATCATACCGTTTTTGAGCTACGGTATCTGATTTGGCTGCAATGCGTAACTGATTTTTCTGCATATTGAATTGCATCACATTGACAAAAATATTTTGCACATAATCAATGCGTTCCTGATCTACTGATGCCATCACCAATTCCTGATTCGATTGAGCCAATTTAATCTCTCCACGTGCGCGTCCCCAATCCACGATGGGAACAGAGATGCCCAGAGTTACCCTTTCCTCATCCAAAGGATTTTTATAGGCATCTGCCAAAACCTCAGCTGACTGGGTTAGGCCAACCACTGCAAACAGATCTGCATCAAATCGACCCTCCATTTTTGCTTTGTTCACCCGACTTTCTGCCTCTATCAATCGGCGCTGGAAAGCGATACCATCCGAGGAATTATTTTTAGCTTCTTCAATGGCTTTATCGGCCGGCACGGCAAAATGATAGGTTTCGTCAGGAGGAATTAACAATAAGGGTTCATCATCATTTAATCTAAGATAAGACCGGAACTGCGCAATACTGGTTTGATAGTTCAAATCGGCATCTTCCACAGCAGCATCAGCCTGCAGTAAATTCAACTCCAGCTGAAGCAATTCGTTTTCAGCAATTTTACCCAGCTGATAACGTCCTTTGGCAATGCGATAAAGGGTATCATAGTTGGATCTGTTTTTTACACTTATTTCCTTTTCTATTTGTGCAATCAGCAAAGAGAAAAAACGATCCACAGCTTCCGAAGCTACATCTTCATTGGCTTCAATTAGCACACGCTTAGCTTCTTCATATTGCATGGGCTGAATACGCTTCTGCCATTTGTATTCATTGTAGGTGAAAATAGGTTGCCTAATTCCAATATTGATCATATTGGCCAAAAATTCACTTGAAGTGCTATCGGTAAAGTAATTGTTTGTCTGTTGTAATCCCGTATTTAAAAAAACCTGACCACCAGTAAATCCAACTTTCTGATTAAGAGATAGTGACACATCGTAAGTGGTGAAACTACGGGCAACATACTGTGAAGTACCATCCGTAAAGTTAATGGCTTCAATACTACGGTTAACATTAGGCAAAGTCGCATCCAGACTCAAATTAGGTAAATAATCTGCCTTAAAATTGCGATAGGTCCAATAACTGCTTTTAAATCGATGCCTTGCAATTTGCGCATCAGGCGATTGATCCTGTGCAATACGAATGACCTCCTTAAGTGTATATTGTGTTTCTTCTTGCGCTTGCAACGAAAGCCCAAATGACTGAACAACAACCATTAGAAATATAACAGCTATCCATTTGGGACACCTTTTCAGGAAATGAGTGTAGGGTTTATTCATGGGTGGGTAATATAAAAACTGGTTTGCCAATGACCTTATTCTGCCAATAAAGTCAACATTCATTTTACAAAAATAGAACTTCTGTTTAATCAGATTATTGTAAGAACAAAAAAGTATTTATAATATTCATTTGCAGAATGAAAACACCACCTCACCTACACATCAAATATTTCGGTGGACACTTGGAAATCTTTTCAAGTTCACTAACTTTGTAGAAGAATTAACCGAACCCGCATGTTCAACAAATTTAAACAAGGAATTCTGCCATTTTTCAGTCTTAACAAGAGTGAGCAACGCGGCATTTTTATCTTGGCAATATTTATTGTTGCGCTAATTATTATCAACTTGCTGATGCCAATGTTGATCAGCAATCACCAAAACAACGAGTTTATTAAGTTCACTGAGGATTTCCAACTTTTTAAACAAAACCAGCAAATCATACGCGATTCGATGAGCATCCTCGAAATGCAAAATTCAGGACAACTGGAACGAGAATTCGCACTTCAAAAAATAAAGCCTATTGCCTTCGATCCCAACAAACTCCCTGAAGAGGTTTGGCTGGCTATGGGATTTACTTCCACTCAAGTTGCCAAAATAAAAAATTACGAAGCCAAGGGCGGAAAGTTTTACCGAAAGGAAGATGTAAAAAAGCTGTATTGCATTTCGGAAGCCGAATATCAAATTATTGAGCCATATATCCAAATTAAATCACCTTACCAAACTACACCTGAAAGAAAAACCAGAAAAAGAGTTAAGGCTGAAACAAAACAATTAACCCCGACCAACCTCAACAATGCCAATGCCAAAGCCATCGAGAAAAACCTAAACCTCAATCCCTGGCTGGCTAGTCGCATAGTAGATTACCGTAACTTATTAGGAGGTTACAGGCAAGCAGAACAATTACTCGAAGTATATGGCATGAAACCGGAAACCTTCCAAAAGATTTTACCCTTTATTATTATTGACGAGAAACCTCAAACGAAACTAAACATCAATAACATTTCATTTAAGGACCTGCTACGACATCCTTATTTCGATTACGAATCAACCAAAGCTATCATCAAT
>JBFHGX010000094.1:0-15511 GCA_041582875.1 Bacteroidales bacterium
AAGGCCAATGAAAGTTTTATCCATACTAAACATACCTATAACGCATTCCAGATAAAAAAGAAACATTAAAATACCAAAACCAATGAAAATAGGGATCGAAGGACAACGGTTATTCAGAACAAAAAAACATGGCATGGACATGGTGGCTTTGGAGTTGATAAATGAGCTTCAAAAGATTGATCATGAAAATGAATATGTAGTTTTTGTAAAACCTGACGAAGATAAATCGACATTACAATCGAAAGCTAATTTTAAAATTGTTGAATTAGATGGAGGCCCTTACCCTACCTGGGAACAGTTTGCTCTTCCCAAGGCAGCTAGAAAGGAAGGTTGTCACCTGTTGCACTGTACAAGCAATACGGCCCCAATCAAGACAAGCCTACCTCTTGTCGTTACCCTGCACGACATCATCTATATGGAAAGCATTAGCCTGTTAAAAAAATCAGGAACATGGTATCAAAAAATCGGTAATATGTACCGCAGGCTTGTTGTCCCATCAGTAGTTAAAAACAGCGATAAAATCATTACCGTTTCTAAGTTTGAACGCAATCGTATTGCGGATTTTTTCGGAATTCCTAAAGAAGAAAACCGACTTGTTGCTATCTACAATGGCGTTTCTGAACACTTTGTCCCTATTACTGATCAGAAAGAACTTAACCGAGTTAAAACCAAATACAAACTACCCGATAGATTTCTATTTTTCTTGGGCAATACCGACCCAAAGAAAAATACTCCCGGAGCATTAAAAGCTTTTTCTGATTACCTTAAAAATACCAGCGATCCAGACTTGTTTTTGGTAATGCTTGATTATGATAGATCATCATTAGAGAAAATACTCTCCGACATCGGTGATAAGAAGCTTATTAACAGGATTCTACTTACAGGATATGTTATCAATACCGACCTACCTGCTATTTACAACCTTTGTAAGATTTTTCTTTATCCCTCCTTGCGCGAAAGTTTTGGAATTCCGATGCTGGAAGCTATGCGGTGCGGTACTCCCGTAATTACCTCCAATACATCCTCGATGCCAGAGGTATCGGGAAATGCAGCATATATTGTTGACCCATATAAACCCGAAGAAATTACCATCGCCATTGAAAAACTGCTTTCTGATGAGTCATTAAGGAAAGACTTAGTTACACAAGGATTGGAGCAAGCCAAAAAGTTTTCATGGAAGCACATGGCTGAAGATGTATTAGCACTATATGAAGAGGTTTATCAAAAACATTACAAATAAGAAAGATATGATTAAAAACAGAGATATCATTGTTGTAGGTCTGGCTGCTCTGGACAGTCGTATTGGGAGTAATGTCATCAATTTGGCTCACGAATTTGCCAAACATAACCGGGTACTATACGTCAATTATCCCATCGACCGTTTTACCCTGTGGCGTGAGAAAAACGATCCTCTCATCCAAAACAGGGTGAAACGGATGAAAGATAAAGAGCCAAGTTTAGTAAAACTTGAAACGAATTTTTGGGCACTTTATCCTGCAACAGTACTTGAATCGATTAGTCAACTTCCTGTAAACTGGTTATTTGATATCCTCAATAAAATCAATAACAAGCGTCAGGCTAAAGAGGTAAACAAAGCCATAAAAGAGCTTGATTTTAAAGATATTATTATTTTTAATGACACCGATATGTTCCGCAGTTTTTTCCTTAAGGAACTTACCGGGGCCAAAACATACGCTTATTATACACGCGACAACATGATCGCTGTCGACTTCTGGAAAAAGCAAGGTATTCGTAATGAGGCAGCTTTAATGGCTAAAGCCGATTTGGTGGTAGCCAATTCCACCTATCTGGCTGAATTGGCAGGTAGATTCAACCCCCACTCCTATTACGTAGGACAGGGTTGTGATATGAGTTTGTTCGATAAATCACTGATTAAACATCCTCCTGAGGATATGGTTCCCATCATGGAACTTAAAAAGCCCATCATTGGTTATATAGGAGTTTTGTTTAATCTACGACTAGATATTCAGGTTCTTGAATTTCTGGCAAAGAGCCGTTCAGACTGGAGTTTTGTGTTTGTCGGGCCCGAAGATGAGCATTTTCAGGCAAGTGAGCTGCATCAACAAAAAAATGTCTATTTCCTTGGAAGTAAAAAGATGGAGGAATTACCTGCTTACCTTAACTATTTTGATGTAGCTTTAAATCCTCAAAAACTCAATGAGGTAACCATTGGCAATTATCCCCGAAAAATTGATGAATACCTCGCTATGGGAAAACCAACTGTAGCAACCAAAACCAAAGCAATGAGTGTTTTTGCTGATTACACCTATTTGGCCGAAACCAAAGAGGACTACCTACAGCTTATCGAAAAAGCGCTAAACGAAAATTCTCCTGAAATGGAAAAAGGCAGGGAAGTTTTCGCACGTAGCCACACTTGGGAAGCCAATGCCAACGAAATTTTTAAGCGAATCGGAGAAATTGAAAAAATGAAATAAATGGGAATATTAGACAAAATAAAATCAAACCCAAAGCTTAAAAAGCTGGTATTGTATCTATTGATGCCTAGAAACCAGGCCAGACCTCGTTTATGGGTTAAGCTATTTGTCAATCCTTTTAAACATCATAAAGGTAAACGATCGTTAATCCGTCGAAGTGTCCGAATGGATGTTATGCCATTCAATTATTTTTCTTTGGGAAATGATTCAACCATTGAGGACTTCTCAACCATCAATAATGGTGTGGGCGATGTAGTTATTGGCGACAGGGTAAGAATTGGCCTTGGAAACACGTTGATTGGCCCCATTACCATTGGAAACGATATCATGTTTGCTCAAAACATTGTGCTATCAGGACTCAATCATGGTTATGAGGATATTTCATTGCCCATCAGCGAACAACCTGTATCTACCAAACCCATCTTTATTGAAGACGAAGTATGGATTGGCGCCAATGCAGTCATTACAGCCGGCGTTACTGTTGGAAAACACAGCATTGTGGCTGCTGGATCCGTTGTGGTTAAATCCGTACCTCCCTACTCCATTGTCGGAGGTAACCCAGCCAAACTACTCAAACAATATAACCAAACTACCAAGAACTGGGAAAGAGTTCTATAACTAATTGCGACTAAATGAATAAAATATTTACTTACTTACGGTACTTCTTCGATTTCATCAAACATGGTGAATTTCGATTTTTATATTACTCTATTGCCTATGTAGCTAAGGGTAAAACGCCTAGAAAATCACGATATTACCAGAGTGATCTTGGAAAGTTCTTTGTCAGAAAAGGAACCCTTGACTTTCAGTTTGGGAACTATGCTTATGAGTGGGAGGTGAAAAAATTTGTATACAAACATGTGGATTCCTACGATGTTTTTCTTGATATTGGAGCCAATATAGGCACCTATTCTATCCTGTTTGCAGGAAAAGGATTAACAGGATTTGCCTTTGAGCCTGTGAAAAGTAATTTCGAAGCGTTTGAAAAAAATGTGGCCTTAAATAAAATGCAAGATAAAATTCAAATATACCCCTTAGCGTTAGGAAGTCACAAACATACGGCAAATTTTACTTTCGATCCGGTGAATACAGGTGCATCGCACCTGACGGATGATCATATTGATGCTGAAGAAATTATCAATCCTGAATTTGAAGATATTGAAGTTGATACTCTCGATAACATCATGGACAAACTCAATATTGATCCGGCGATGAAAATCATCATAAAAATTGATGTAGAAGGAATGGAAATTGATGTAATACGTGGTGCAACTAAGTTTCTGAATAAATATCCTAACTTGCTTATAGTCATGGAATCTATCCATTGTGGTAAAGATAAACTGACTGATGAACTGCAAAAAATATGCCCATTCGAAATCTTACCTGTAGACGCACTTAACATGGCTGCAAGAAAAAAATAACACTTAACATATGGAGACAATTAAAATTCTTTTTTGGGTATTGCTATTCATTGTATTTTATGCCTATTTTGGTTATGGAATCGTCCTTTACGGACTAATTCTCATTAAACGGATATTTAAAGGCAAAAAAAAGCATCATGCAAATGCAAGCGAATATGAGCCTGAAGTGACTTTGTTTGTGGCTGCATATAACGAAAAAGATTATGTAGACGCCAAAGTAGAAAACTCATTTAGCTTGTTGTATCCAAAAAACAAAGTACGGCAAGTTTGGGTTACTGATGGGTCGGATGACGGCACCCAAAACATTCTACAAAAGTATAAGGATAAGGGAGTTGAAGTTTATCACGAGAATAAACGTGGCGGTAAAATAGGTGCCATGAACAGAGGAATGGCTTTTGTTAAGTCGCCTATCGTGATTTTTTCAGATGGAAATACTATGCTGGGAAAAGAATCTATACAGCGTATTGTTAACCTTTTTAAAGACCCCAAGGTAGGCTGCGTATCTGGTGAGAAAAGGATATTTAGTAAAGATGAGGATACAGCTGTTGGATCTGAAGGTATTTACTGGAAATATGAATCCACCCTAAAAAAATGGGACGCTGAGCTGTATTCTGTAGTTGGTGCTGCTGGTGAGCTATTTGCCATCCGCACCGAATTATTTCAAGAAGTGGAAAAGGATACCTTACTCGATGATTTTATCATCTCTTTGCGTATTGCTATGAAAGGGTATACCATTCAATACGATCCTGAAGCCTATGCCATTGAAAGTGCATCGGCCAATGTTAAAGAAGAGCTTAAACGAAAAATCAGAATTGCTGCCGGAGGTATTCAAAGTATTATTCGGTTAAGTCCGTTGCTTAATCCATTTAAAACCGGAATCTTAAGCTTTCAATTTATATCACACAGAGCACTCCGTTGGACCATTGCTCCACTGTCATTACCCCTAATTTTGGTATTCAATTTCTTTCTTGCTGCTCAAGCAGGTTGGACTAATTTTTCAAATACTTATACCTTGTTGTTGTATGCCCAAATCGTTTTTTACGTGATGGCGCTTACAGGCTGGGGGCTTGAGAATAGAAAACTCAAATTGAAGGTGTTTTTTATTCCCTACTATTTCTTTATCATGAATTATGCAGTAATTCTAGGTATTAACAGGTATTTTAAAGGAAAACAATCCGTAAATTGGGAAAGAGCTAAACGTGGAGCATGAGAAAATCAGTCATCATATTCACCTTTTTTTACATCCTTGGTTTCAGCCAAAGCTTTGGACAATGTGACGTATTGATATCGCTAACTACCAATGTGATAGATGGGGATGAATTGGGCATATTACCTGGTCAGACCATATGTATCGAAGGCGGTGACAGAGATTATTTGATTATCAGAAATACCCACGGAACGGCTGAAAACCCAATAATTATCTCAAATGATGATTTTCCGGTAGTTATTGAAACAGGGCATTATTATGGGATAAAGATTTCAAACTGTTCTTTTATCCGACTATCTGGCACCGGAAATACCCAGGTAACATATGGGATTCAGATACTTCGGGTAGACCAAGGAGCCGGAATTTCAGTTACTGACTTAAGTACAGATGTGGAAATTGATCATGTGGAAATTGCAGATACCGATATTGGAGGCATTTATGCCAAAACGGACCCCGACTGCACATTCACCGCCACAAGAGAAAAGTTTACCATGTATAATTTCTGGCTTCACGATTGTTTTCTTCACGACATTCCGGATGAGGGTCTCTATATAGGAAGCTCAAAGTATACCGGGCAAACCATTACTTGCGATGGAAAAGACACCACCGTTTTACCCCATGTAATTGTTGGTGCCCGCATATACAATAACCTAGTAGTTAATACAGGTTGGGATGGCATTCAGGTCAGTTCTACTATCAGCGATTGCGATATTCACGACAATATCATTCAATATGACTCTCAAGAAGAGTACGAATACCAAATGTCGGGAATATTAATCGGCGGGGGAAGCTCATGCGACTGTTATAACAATCAAATTTATGATGGAAAAGGCGATGGCATTGATGTCCTTGGTCTTGGAAACATGAAAATATACAATAACCTGATTGTTAATGCCGGACAGACCTACAAACCCAACGATCCCCTAGCGTTCAAACATGGAATTTATATTGGTGAAACTGTTACTACTCCCAATGCGACTTTTCAAGTATTCAACAATACCATTGTCAATCCCAAATCAAATGGGGTGAAGTTTTTTAATGATGAAGTGATAAGTGCTGAGTTTATCAATAATTTGATTACCAATCCCGGAAGATTATCTACTGAAGGTAATCAGGCCTATATTAATGGAAATCAGACATCTATTAACAAAGTTACCAACCTGTTTTCACCAGATAATTCCTCTGTTCTCTTCCTAGGGCAGAATCCCTATTTATATGACTTAAAACCCAATTCACCTGCGGTAAATCAGGGCACAAACCTGAATCATTTCGGACTCACATTCGATGCCCTCAACAGGGAACGCCCCTTTCATACTTACTTTGATATTGGCGCTTTCGAATGTTATGATCCACAAGCAGACGTAAGAGAGGTAATTTTGGATAACACAATGCAAGTTTTCCCCAACCCAGCCAAAGATTACACCAAGGTAACTACCGATTTGTCACAAAAAGAGATTATTGGAATAAACATTCTTGATAGTCAAGGGAGTATTGTGGCTCGATATTCCAACATTAGCCTTGATTCAACTGGAAGCTTTAACCTGGATGTACATCAGTTCCCTAAAGGGATGTATATCATTGAACTCATCACCCCGAATAACAAGTATTACCAAACGTTTTTGACACAATAAATATCCCGAAGATGGAAAATATGCCAGGTAAACACAAAATGAAAAGATGGGCCAAGGAAATTTTCCTATTGGGAAGACGTTTTTTTTACCGAGGAAATACCGTTGAATGTCCCATTTGCCAGTATGGATTTACAAAAATGCTACCCGGAGGATTCGAATCACAAGTTGTAAATAATCTGGAAATCATTGGAGCTGGCCTCCGAAAAAACAATATTTGTCCCTATTGTTTGAGTACCGACCGTGACAGATTGGTGTACCTATACCTAAAGCACCAAACGCCTGTTTTCGATAAAAAGTTTAAAGTATTGCATGTAAGTCCTGAACCTGCTTTGTATAAGGCACTTTCTAAGGCCGATAATTTAGATTATACCATTGGTACTAAATATGCCGAAGGAGCCTATTATCCTGCTGAAATAACCTTTTTTGATCTGCTGGGGATGCCCCATCAGGATAATACTTTTGATGTTGTTATATGCAATCACGTTTTGGAACATATTCCGAATGATAGACAAGCCATGTCTGAGATTTTGAGGATACTTAAACCCGGTGGATTTGCCATACTACAAGTACCACTTTCAATGAAACTTAAAGAAACTTTAGAGGATCCGTCTGTACTAACTAAAGAAGACCGACATCGGGTTTTTGGTCAGTTTGATCATGTTAGGGTTTATGGGTCAGATTATAAAAACCGATTAGAGGCTGTTGGATTTATAGTTTCTACCCATCATCCTTCCACTGAAAAATGGCAAATTGATGATATCGCAAAATATGCGCTTAATGATAAAGAGCTCCTTTTTGTAGGAAAAAAATCAAAATAAATGAATCAGATCATGAAGTTCACTTTTAACATTTGTTTTTTGCTGATTGCCATGCTAGTCATTTCCATTTCAGGGTTGGCTTCAGGGGATGTATCGCAATGGAAACAATGGTTAGAAGAACCTCCCTCTCCTGATCACTCTTACAAGATTTATCAACTCTCAAAAGATATTAGAGATACTGATCCTGTTTTATCCAATGAAATAATAGATCAATTATTGAATCATTCCGGATTAACCGAAAATGACAGTTTATTGGTCTATGTATTATTGGTAAAAGCAGATAATTACGCGAAGCTCAATGAAGATGAAAAAGCAGAATCACAGCTCAAGCGCGCATTGCGTCTAACTGAAAATCATAACAATATACCCCTTCAAGCGCTGGTATTATTTCAATTAGGAGAAATTCAATTAAACAGAGAAGATACGAAAAAGGCTTGGTTGTATTTTCAAACAGCTGAAAAACTAACAAGCGAATTTACTCGCTCCAGTATAACTATTCAAATCCTTCTGGGACAATCAGCCTGTCTTTTTAAGGATAATTACTTTAATGAATCTGAGTCTTATGCCGATTCAGCACTGGTCATTGCACTCCAATTAAACAAACATTCACTTGCTTCATACTGCTACATGCAATTGGCTAACGTTGCAAAACAATCAGGAGATTATATACTTTCGCAAACCCTACTGAATCAAGCTTTTGACATTCTTCCATATAAAACCAATTTTCAACAAGCCATTGAAATACTAATCGAACAACAACAGGTTCAGCTATACCTAGGAGACTCTCTGGGAGCGATGAATTATTTTATGCAAGCCATTGAGCTTATAGAATCCTTTGATCAGCAACGTCAAGATATCCAAATACAAAGTCAAACGGAAATACTAAATAAATATCTTAATCATTCTACTGGTAGTTATTTTTGGCCAGGGATAATCTTCGTGCTTTTAGTATTCATCATAGGAATCACCTTGGTACTTTTAACATGGGTAGGGAAAAAGAAAACATCACTTGAAAATCAGATAAAATCATTGGACGAACAATTACATACATACGAGTCTATCATCATCGATACCGATGAGGCCATAGAAGATGAGGTGCAACTTACCCTAAAGAAAGGTGAAGAAGAACTTATTGAACGACAAAACAACTATCCAAAGCTCGAAGAAGCACTTGAATTTAGTAAACAGGCCGATTACCTCAAAGACATGTTCCTTGCAAAACTAAGTCATGAAGTTCGCAGTCCCTTAACCACCATTCTTGGGTTTTCTTCCTTGCTCGAAACTGAACTTGCCATGATGGAAGACCCTGAATTATTTGATTTCGCATCCAATATCACCCAAAGTGGACAAAGTCTCATTGAGCTTCTAAACAATATTTTCGATTTGAGTTTAATCAATTCAAATAAACTTGAGCTAAAAATAGGCGCTTTCGATATTGGACTCACCACGCAGGAATTAATAAAAAAGTTTGAATCCTCCACTTTGCAAAGAGGTATTAGGATAGTTGTTTCCTCATGCGACATGCAACAGATGGAATCAGATAAAGGTCTTATTGAACGTATGTTATCAATGATTATTGATAACTCTGTTCGATTTACTGAAAAGGGATATATCAAAATTGACATCAACTTAGATAACGAAAAAAATCTGGTTTCAATTCAGGTTAAGGATACTGGTGTTGGAATTGACAAGGCATATATCAAAGACGTTTTTGAACCCTATAGGAAGGAAAAATTGGGTTATTCAACACTATACCAGGGAGCTGGATTAAGTTTACCACTGACAAAAAAAATGGTGGAAATTTTAGGAGGTTCCATTCAAATTGAATCGGAAAAGGGTATTGGAACTACGGTAGTTCTAACTATTCCACTAATCTACACCTCTTTAAAGCAAGAAAAAAAAGTTAGTTATGTGCAAAAAACAGAGGTGTTAACCACAGATGGAAAACTAAAAAAAGTACTACTCATTGAACCTGATGAGTTGAATAATCTGATCATTAAGAAAATCTTGAAAAAGACTTGCGTTGTAACTGCAGTTCATAATACTGAAGAAGCCATTATTTGGCTCCAAGATTTTAAAACAAGAAAGAAATCTTTTGATTTAATTATTTTGGATATCCCAATCCAACAGGAATCAAGTACGATTGGTTTTTTACAATTAATTAAAAGCGAAAAATATGTCGATATTAAAACAATTATAGGGTTAACTTCTAACTCAAATACAAATACTCTTTCCCTATCGCTTGGTCTTACAGCATTTATTATCAAACCTATTATCAGAGAACAACTGGAAATGGCGGTAAATAAGGTATTTGATACTTTTTAAAAAAAAGAATCAAATCTGGAAAAAAATTCCATTTTTGGACAATATTAGAATTTAAATAAGTAATAGAAATTATCAATTCATTCATTAGATGGAACAAAATAATTTTGGCACAACTCTTGATTGTTTAATTCACTCTGAAATTATACCTATATGGCCAATAGCCGAAATATGAACATTCTCGTTATCGAAGATAATCTCATCAATCAAAAGCTTGCTTCAACACTTTTTAAACGGTTGGGGCATAAGGTTGATGTAGCTCTAAACGGTAAACTCGGAGTAGAAATGTATCAGAATAATCATCATGATTTGATCCTCATGGATATTCAAATGCCGGTGATGACTGGTATTGAAGCAACAGTTTCGATTAGGGAGTACGAAAAAATCCATAACACTAAACCTGTAGTTATCATTGCTGTTACTACATTTAATTTTCCCATTGATAAAGAAAATTGCTTAAATGCTGGCATGAACGACCATGTAAGTAAACCTTATAAACCCATCGATTTACTTCAAAAAGTAGCCAAACACATTCCTTTTTTTACTGTACCTGAACAATTTTAGTTTTTAACTTTAAGTAGCTCTAAATCGAACACTAACGGCGTATAAGGAGGGTTATATTTTCCACGGCCCCGAGAACCATATCCCATTTTAGAAGGTATTACCACATGTACTTTATCACCTTCAACCATCAGCTGAACAGCTTCTTCCCAACCCGTAATAACAGTTCTTTGCCCAGTTATAAATTTAAAAGGCTCATCATCATATGAAGAATTTAGTATGGATCCATCCAAACGATATTGCTTAAAGCGCAAGGTTACTTCACTACCCTCTATATCAGGATGCACCCCCTCCCCTTTTGTTCTCCAGAAAATATACATTCCCGAAGGCAATGAATCTCCTAACAAATTATTTTGCTTTAAATACTGCTTTATCTTTTGGGGCTCCTCTATCTTATTTTTAGCTTTAAGTGCCATCTTTTGCTCTTTTCTAAGCTTTCTCTCTTTATTGACAACTTCAATTGGTCGGATTTGCATAAAATGAAGGGTGTAATCCAAGGTCGTAAATCCAGCAACACCGTCATATCCTTGCGCTCCAACACCTATTACAGAAGGAACGATCATACGAGCCCTCTGTCCTTCTCTCAACAGACCCAATCCTTCCATAAATCCCACATTATCAAAGAATTTTCCAAATTCAATATCAAAAGGATCCTCTTCAAAATTCGAATATAATGTATCACCTTCAAAAATACTTACCGCAAAATAAACCTGACACATGTCACCTGTATCTGGTAGTTTTCCAATGCCTCCACCTTGATCAAATATAACCAATCCTGATGGAAGAACCATATAATCATATTGAAGTGTAGCTAGATACTGCTCAATTTGATGTTTCTCTTCGTCTTGCTTAAGCTCGATTTCCGCTTGTTTTCTTTTTTCAAACTCTGCTCTTTTCACAAAATCAAGGAGTTTTATACGATAGGTTAATATTTCACCTGATTGAACAAAAGAAGGTAAGCTTTTTAATTGAGCTGATTTGAGGTAAAACGAATCAGCAATAACCGAGATGTGCGCTGAATCACCTATACTCATTTGAGTTAACCCAGTATATAAATCACCGATAAAAGCAGGCTGAAGTACCGGAAACTCCATCGGAACATCGAGTAAATAACTGTCGAACAGCAAAGTATCATCTATACCATAAGCTAGGTTAACGGTAACAATATCATCTAATACCGGATGCATGGTATCCTCATTCTGCACAACGAACTCCATTGACAATCCTTTTGGTAACGAAAGATTGTCAACAGAACATGACATAAAAAAAACGATCGCAACAACCCAGGTTGCAACGATCGTTTTTTTTAAACTTGATATTTTATTATTCAACATCAACTAGTTCTACTTCAAAAACCAAGGTTGAAGATGGAGGAATACTACCTCTTCCACCAGGACCATATGCCAAATTGGAAGGAATAACAAGAACTGCTTTTTCTCCAACTTTCATGGTACCAATACCTTCGTCCCAACCAGGAATAACCTGACCTTGTCCTAGAGTAAATTCAATGGGCTCACCTCTTTCAACAGAACTGTCGAATACATTGCCATCAAGAAAAGTTCCTGTATAATGTACCTTCACTTTTTTTCCGGCTTCGGCTTTTTTGCCCTTACCGTCTTTCTGTACAATGATATATATTCCGGATTCAGTTGGTTTTGCATCAGGATAGTTGGCTTGCAAATAGGCTTCACGAGCAATTGCTTCACCTTCAGCAGCAGCTTTCATTTCTGCTTCTTTTTCAGCCTGAATTTCTTCTGATGTTTGAATTTTATCCAATTTAATGGTAAAATAGATGTTCTCAATTGAATCTACTTCTGGTGGAACCGCAGGCATTCTGAAAAGCTTCAGAAATACAGAATCCGCATTACACATAAACGTCATGCTATCACCCACTTTCATCATGGCTAAACCATCATAAACATCTCCTTTAAAAGTCGGTTTAATAACAGGTAATTGCATAGGATAACCTAAGTTTTTGCTATCGAACAACAAGGTATCCCCATCAGTATAGGACATGGAAATAGTAACAAAATCACCTTCCTGAGGCGTTGCCTCGCCAGTACCGTGACCTAAGTATTTATATACCAACCCATTATCATTAGATTTAAATCCATCAGGAAGGTTGCCATTTTGGTTACATGATACCAAAGAAAAAGCCAGGGTAACAACGACCATAGCTCCGGTTAACAGTGTTTTTTTCATTTAATCGTTTTTTTACTAAGTTTTATAAAATCAATTTCGTATATTACAGTGGCTCTCTGTGGGATTTTCTTTTGATCACCAAGCAGACCGAAAGCAAGGTGCGAAGGTAATATAATTACTGCTTGATCACCCAAATGTAGGTGTAAAATTGCTTCTTCTAGCCCACTTTCGATACCTCCCTTACCTACCTCAAAGACCATAGGACCCTCATTATCTGATGAATAAATCATATCGCCTGAAATCAAGCGCGTCTTAAAGTTAAGGGTAACAATATCACCACGCTTAGGTCGAGGACCTGCACCATCATTCAAAATGGCATACCTAAGTCCAGATCCAGTGCTAACGGCTTCCAATTTGTGACGGCGGATATAATTGTTAATATCCTCATCTTCAGTGCGAGTCAGATATTTGTTGGCTACTACCAGCGACTCTTTTGATTGGGCCTGATAATTCTTAATAACAGTCTCTTTTTGCGGTTCTTGGTTACAAGAAATTAGCGAGCTGAGCAACATCATAGTGACTCCGATGGCAACAATATACCTCATGGATATCAATAACTTAATTCGTAATCCAATTCTTTGCTATAAAGAGGCAATACTTTTTTAAGCTCCTCAATAAATGCTTCGATAGTGAGTGTCATGTTTCCTCCTGCGGCATTGCGGTGGCCACCACCGTTAAAATGCTTGCGCGTCAATAGGTTCACAGAAAAATCTCCTTTTGAACGAAACGAAAGCCTTAACTTATTGTCTTTCTCAGTAATGAGAATACTCATGTTAACCTTTTTCATCATGAGTGGATAATTCACCACGCCTTCAGTATCCCCCACTGAATATCTATACTTGACTAAATCGGCTTTAGTGAGATAGATAAGCGCCGTATGGTATTCCTCCCAGACCAACATGCGATTACTGATGGCAAACCCAAGTAATCGCAATCGGTTTTCAGAAAAAGTGTCGTAAATTAGTCGGTGAACCTTTTCTACATCAACGCCCAACCGCAATAAATTGGCAGTTATTTCATAGGTTTCAGGTCTGCTACATGCATAACTAAATGAACCTGTATCAGTTACAATTCCTGAATAAATGGCCTCAGCAGCCTCTTTATTCAAGAATTCTAATCCATCTAATAGCGCCACAAATGTATACACCATTTCGGCCGTTGACGAATAAATGGTATCAGAAAAGCAATATTGGTATTTATCGCGTTCAGGATCAATGTGATGATCAATGAGAATAAGTGTGGCCGGAGCATCGGGAATAAACTCAGCCACTGGTCCCACCCTATTAAATGCGTTATAATCAAGGCTAAAGAATACTTCTGCCGATTTTAATAAGCCTTGAGCGCGTTTCGCTTCTTTCTCATAATTAATTATCAGGTCACTACCTGGCATCCAATCGTAAAACTCAGGAAATCTATTGGGAACAATCATGCTCACTTCATGTCCTTTGTTGGTAAGGAAAAAGTACATCGCCAATAAAGAACCTATGGCATCTCCATCAGGATTGGTATGCGAACTCAGGACTACGCGCTTTTTTTCCTTAAATAACTCTTTTAATTCCTCTATTTCAGCCGGTTTAAGCATGCAATTATATCATTAATGAAATGCAAAGATATACAAAACAGGGGTTAAGCACCTTTAGTTGCTGAAACCAAAGCAAAACTTTAATGCTTTTTAACAGCCCCTATTTCGGAATAACATGGTATTAATGAAGATTAATCAGCGGTTAAGTAGTTGATTTTATTAATCGATATTTACAAATTAATGTATTTTTGCCAAATATCAATAACAACACAAATGACTGGAAACACTACTTTTACCATGATTAAGCCTGTAGCTATGGCCAATGGCCACATGGGAAACATCATTGCTAAAATTATCGAAGGCGGTTTTAAGATTAAAGCGCTCAAAGTAACAAAATTATCAAAAGAACAAGCAGCAAAATTTTATGCTGTTCACAGTGAGCGTCCCTTTTTCGAAGGTCTTACTAATTTTATGAGTTCAGGTCCCATCGTGGCTGCAATCCTTGAAAAGGAGAATGCTATTACGGCTTATCGCGAATATATTGGTGCAACGAACCCTGCTGATGCGGCAGAAGGTTCTATCAGAGCACTTTATGGTACTTCAATTGAAGCCAATGCTGTTCACGGTTCAGACAGTAATGAGAATGCTATTATCGAAAGTGCATTTTTCTTTTCTGAATTTGAACGTTTTTAGGTAATTACCTGAATAATAATTTAAAAGGCTGGTTTTTACCGGCCTTTTTTTTTGGAAATTACAGAACAAGCAATTTTTTAAATAAAACAACGAGACGATTGAGACAATTATTGCAGAAAAAGGTCATCGTTGGTCAAACGATTCAAAAGTTTGATCATCATAAATAATAAGCAAACGCGTGGCTTTGGCTTGATTGGAAGTTGGGCTTTCAGGATTTGAAACCGATTTATGAATCAAATCGCTCGGTAAAGCTGATTCAGACCTGGGAGGTTGTATGCGTTTCTCTACTTCGAAAGAAATCTTCTGCTGACCAGCCGCTATCTTTTGTGCTTCAGTATCCTCCTTTTTAACATCAGGTGTTTTTTCAGACTCAATATGCACGGTTTCTGATCCGGTACCAAACAATAACCAATCGGTGTTAATATCTACAAAACGATTCTTGATTTTCATTACCACATCTAAACTAGGATTGTTACGCCCTGATAGTATATGAGACAAAGAAGAACGCTTCAAACCAATTTCGTCGGCGAATTGTGACGGGCTTAACCCGCGCTTATTCATCATTTTTTTAATGCGTTCAATCATGGAATTTTATTTACAAAGATAATAATAATTAACATTTGTAACATCACAACAGACAAAAAGCAATACCCATTTGTAAATTACATTTGTAAATAG
>JBFHGX010000095.1:0-15236 GCA_041582875.1 Bacteroidales bacterium
CTAATAATATCATCGATTTTGTATCTTACGACGACGCTTTACCTTGGGATACTTTAGCTGACGGCTATGGTCCATCTCTTACTTTATGTAATCCAAATGTAGATAACAATGTGGCTCAAAACTGGACACATTCAATAAACTTTATTACAGTAAATGCTGCTGGTGATAGCATTTGGGCTACCCCGGGTACGGGATGTGCCAATGCTTTAATTGCCGGTTTCGAAGGAACTCCAACTCAGGTAGTTTTAGGTGGAAGTGTGATGTTTACCGACCTGTCATTTGGCGCTGCGACACAATGGACCTGGACATTTGAAGGTGGAACACCTGCAACCTACGAAGGACAAACTCCCCCTGAAATTTTCTACAACGAAGAAGGTACTTGGGATGTTAGTTTGCTAATTAGCGATGGTGTTAACGCTGACGAGCTGATGATGATGGATTATATAACTGTAATTGATTTACCAGCTCCGCTTAACTTGCAGGCTACAGTAGGACCAGATGATGATGTAATGTTAACTTGGTTAGCTCCTGGTACCGTTGGTGGTTTTGAAGATGATTTTGAATCTTATGAAGATTTCTCTATCGATTTTTCACCTTGGGTAAATTTGGATGTTGATGGAAGTACAACCTATGGTATGACAGATATTGAATGGCCAAATGCATATGTTGAGCAATCGTTCATTATTTTCAATCCATCACAAACCACACCAGCCGTTACTGATATTGTTCCTCATTCTGGTGATAAATTAGCAGCATGTTTTGCTTCTACGGCACCACCTAATAACGATTGGATGATTACTCCTGAGGTGTTAATCCAAAGTGGATACAATGTATCTTTCTTCGCTAAATCTTATACTGATCAGTATGGTCTTGAGAGATTTAAAGTGGGCGTTTCTACTACTGGTTTAAATCCTGAGGATTTTACCATTATTTCTGACGGTGCATATGTTGAAGCACCTGTTGAAGATTGGACTGAGTTCACCTATGATTTAAGCGCTTATGCAGGACAAATGGTGTATGTTGGTATTCAGTGTGTATCAAATGATGCATTTATACTGCTTGTAGATGATATTTCTATCTCAGCCACTAAATCTGCTTTGGTGTATAATCCTGCCCAACCTGTTGTTGGTAAAGGAACCAAGGATATTAGCATTACAGCTCAACCGTCAGTAGTGCCTACTTCTACTGTACAAACAGCCAGAGGTTTATTGGCCGAGTTGCAAGGGTACAATGTATATCGCGATAACGCGCAAATTAATGCTGATCTGATTACTGTTACCGAATATTATGATGAAATGCCATCAATCGGAACACATGAGTATTATGTAACTGCTGTTTATGATGAAGGCGAATCCGGAATGTCGAATGTAGTTACCATTTTAATTACTAGTATCGACGAAGCTTCGGTTAGTGCTGTAAAGGTTTATCCCAACCCTTCAAACGGTGTATTCACCATCGAAATGCCAGAAATCGGCAGTAACGAAATGGTGATAATGGATATTACCGGCCAGGTGGTCTATAGAAATGTTGTGAAGTCAAACGATCGGATCACCCTTACGGGAATCGAGCAAGGTTTGTATTTTATTCAGATTGCAGATCAAGCAACCGGACAAAAAGTGGTTAAAAAATTGCTTGTTAATTAGTGTTTTATTAAACTAAAATTAAAAAAACCAGATGCCTTTCTTTGGATTGGCATTTGGTTTTAATATCTTATAAACTTTAAATATTATTTTATGAAAAAAAGATACTTTTCGTTTGCAATGATTCTCATTTTAGTGGGATTTGGTGGAGTTCAAGCTCAAAACCTGGTTGTAAATGGTGATTTTGAAAATTGGACTGCAGGGGCTGCTGATAATTGGTTGGCTGATGGTGGAGCCATTGAAATTAATCAAAATACAGCAACTGTACAAAGTGGATCTTCTAGTTGCGAAGTTACATGGACCTCACAGGATAATCAGTATTTAACTTCAGATCCATTTGATGTAACAGCAGGAATCGAAATAAATGCTAACTTTTGGGTTTATGATAATGATGCCGCCGGGAGAGCCCGTTTATGTATTATTTATGAAGGTGCTGACAATTATTACGGTGATTATAGTATAGATATGACCGAATGGCAGCAATTATCTTATACTGCGCCGGTACCTGACGGGGCAACTTCTGCCACATTTCAAATTAGATTTTATGACATTTCTGCTGATTGGGATGGCGATGCTACAGTAATTGTTGATCATGTTGTTTTTGAAGGCAATACTGCTGTGTATCCGGAACCATCCAATTATCCAACTGATTTTGTTGCTACAGCAACTGGTTTAACCATTGATTTAACCTGGGTTGAGTCGACTGGAGCACAGCTTCCTTCTCGTTATTTGGTTTTAGGCGAAAAAATTAGAGGAATGGCTTTTGATGTTCCTGTGGATGGTGTACCTGTTGAAACAGATCTTGATTGGTCGGATGGTAAAGTAGCAGTTAACGTCGCTTATGATATGGGCGGTTATACTTTTGCTGGTTTAGAAACCAATGGTACCTATTCTTTTACCATATTTCCTTATACCAATTCAGGTGCTGATATAGATTATAAAACTGACGGAACTGCTCCTGCTGATGAAGCGACAACTGCTAACCTGGCGATCATTAGTCATGAGGGCTTTGATTCTGGTCTAGGTACTTATACACAGTTTAGCGTTACCGGTGAGCAGGTATGGGAATGGGCAGATCTTTATGGAAACCCTCCAGGTTGTGCAAAAGGTAATGGTTATAGCGGTGGTGCTGTTGAAAATGAAGATTGGCTCATTTCTCCCGCACTTGACCTTTCTGGTTATACCAATATTACTTTTGGATTCGATCACGCCCGTAATTATGCATCCAACGATGGTTTAATGGTAATGGTTTCTACCGATTATAACGGTTCAGGTGATCCAACCACTGCCACATGGAATGATATTACCAGTGCATTCGCATTTCCTGATCCAGGTAGTTGGAACTTTATATCCGCTGGAACAGCTGACATCTCTGGTTACGCTACAGAAGCAACTTATGTCGCTTTTGTATACAACAGCACTTCTACTGATGCTTCCACCTGGGAAGTTGACAACGCCGACGTTCTAGGTGTAGTTAGTATAGGTATCGATAACAACTCAATTAAGTCGTTGCAGGTATATCCTAATCCGGCTTCTGACATGATTTCTGTTGTTTCTGAAGAAGATGCTCAGCTTAGCTTAGTTAACCTGATGGGACAAACCGTAAAGGTAATTGAAGTAGTTTCAGGTGTAAATCAACTATCTGTGGGTGATTTGCAATCAGGAATGTATATGATGACCATTTCTTATGCCAATGGGACAAAAGCTGTCAATCGTTTGATGGTAAAATAGTTTCTTGTTTGTAGAATAAAAAAACCTGTGTTCAAAAGACGCAGGTTTTTTTATTGTTTCTGAAATCCCAATATTTCCTGAATTATTTATACTTTTAACCATGCAATTGTCGTTAGCTACAAACAAAAAGGTTATCATGCGAATTGTGGTGTCAGCTTTATTAATGTGCTTTTATCTTTTGGGATTTTCACAGGGGTATAAGACGGTGCGCATCGAAATTCCTACTGATATGCAGGCTGATAGTTATCATGTTGAGCCAATAGGTGAAAATGGACTTTTGATTTTTTATGCCAGCAATGAGGTAGATAAAGAAGGTAAGCGGAATTGGTATTTTGGATTGTTCGATACCAAGCTCAATCAAAAGTGGCTTAAGTTTGTCGGACTCAATGATCCAGTTGAATATGTAAAGGCACGCGAAAGTGGAAACCGAATTCATTTGCTGTTCCGAAATACGGGCAAAGCCAAATTCGACTACGACTTTTACGAAATTGTTACTTATGATACCAGAACAGAATCCTTTGCAATAATCTCAGGAAGTATTCCTGAAAAAGCTGAGATTGCTGGTTTCGAAGTCATCGATAATACAGCTTGTATGGGCCTTAACCTGCGTAAATATGCCACTGATTTGGTGTTTGTTAATTTAATTTCAGGGGATGTTTCACCTGTGCATTTGCACGAAGGCGATCAAAGTTTAATTGCAAAAATGCAAGTCGATGGTTCATCCGGCCGGTTTCTTGTCGCAGCAAAGCTGATTAGTGATGGTAGGTATCTAACTGATAAAATTCTGATGTACAATCAGAAAGGAACTATTGAATCTGAGCTTTTAGTAAGTAACCCCGAGTCGATTAAAATGCTAAGAAATTTTCAGTTTTTCCCCAAAGGAAATGATCAACTGATTGTATTGGGTTCTTATGATATTATCACCGGAAGGATGGGTTCCCTAAAAGATATTGAACAAACCGATGAAGCTCGTAGTGCTGGTTTTTTCTTTCTTAGATTTGATGGGGGGCAACAATCTGTGCTTAACTTTTTCGATTTTATGCAGTTCAATCATATTCAGGGCGCTACCGAAGCGCGTGAAATTGTTAATACACGCGTCCGTAACGATTCAACAGGGGAGAGGGAAAAACAAAAGGTTGTTACGTCCTATTTTCATTTGATTGACCCTGAAGGAACTAGCTTCGAAAACAAATATTATTTGACCGCTGAGGTGTATAAACCTCAATACCGCACCGAAACACGAATGGATTACGATTATTATGGTCGTCCATATCCATATACCTACAATGTTTTCGCTGGCTATCAATATAATGATATCCTGATTGGTGGTTTTTCCGCTGAAGGAAATCTGTTGTGGGACAATGAATTATTGATCAGCGATATGATGTCTTATAAATTGAACTCACGTACTGTTCTGGTTACCGATGGCGATAATCTTACAGTTGGTTATGTCAATAAGGGAAAACTAACTTCGAAGACCTTTGAAAATGGTACGCCTGTTGCCACCAATGAGGTTCCTGTTGCGGCACTCTTTACACGTGATCGAATCATTGAAGATGATGATAACAGGTTGATTCATTGGTACGATCAGTTTTATTTGATGTATGGTGAACATATTATTAGAAATCGTGCGTTGAGTGAGCAGGATGAAAGAACGGTTTTTTATGTAAACAAAATAGCGTTTCAATAGCCTATGAGTATCAAAAGTCCACTTTATCAGGTTAAGCAGTATTTGAAATACTTGGTGGTTTCACAAACCCGATATACCATCCACTCTCCATTTGTTTTTGACTTGGTAAACAATGTATTGCGCGACAAGACATTTTACGATGATTTTGTTGCCCTCGATGAAATGAAGTCCAACTTATTTCAACGTACTGACATTATCGAAACCGTTGATTTTGGTGCCGGAGCTGGCATGAAAAAATATGCAACCAAGGTTGGTCATTTGGGAAGAATGGTAAAGCAACGGAGTCAACGCAAACAGCAGTTAGGATTATTGTATCGATTAACCCGGTATTTTAAACCAGATTATATGCTGGAGTTTGGAACCGCCGCCGGTATCAGTGCGTCTTATTTAAAAAAAGGACATCCTCAAGGACACTTAATTACCATGGAAGGATGTGCTTCATTGGCAGCTGTGGCGAAAGAAGTGATTAATGAGGTGGGGATTGATGATGTTGAGGTGTGCGTTGGAAACTTTGATGTGATATTGCCGAAAATATTGACTAGATGTCCGAAATTGGATTTTGTTTTTATCGATGGAAATCACCGAAAGGAACCCACATTAAAATATTTTAATGCATGTTTTCCGTTTGCCACAGATAATTCAGTGTTCGTTTTTGATGACATCCATTGGTCGAAAGGTATGGATGAGGCCTGGAAAGCCATTAAAAGTGATACCAGAGTTAGTTTAACCATTGATTTATTCTGGTTCGGCTTAGTTTTTTTCCGTAAGGGCATAGAAAAACAAGACTTTATTATTCGATATTAATCGAAGCTTCTAATCAGTAAATTTGTAGTTTTGGCTTTGTTGTATTAAACAACTTAAAACATGAAGAAGGAAATCATTAAACTCAGAAATATTTGCAGATTCTATCAGGTAGGAACTGAAACAGTTAAAGCTTTGCGTGATGTTGATCTGTCAATTTATCAAAATGAATTTGTAGCATTGATGGGCCCTTCCGGGTCAGGAAAATCAACTATGATGAATATTCTTGGGTGTTTAGATACACCTACTTCGGGTAGTTATTTCCTGAATGATACTGATGTGAGTAAAATGACTGACAATGAGTTGGCTGATGTAAGGAATAAGGAGATTGGTTTTATCTTTCAGACATTTAACTTGTTGCCCCGTTCCACAGCACTAGAAAACGTAATGCTTCCATTGATTTATGCCGGAAAAAATAAACAACAGCGTTTGCAAATGGCTCAAAAAGCACTTCAACAAGTACAGTTGACCGACCGGGTAACACACCGTCCCAATGAATTGTCAGGGGGTCAACGTCAGCGTGTTGCCATTGCACGTGCATTGGTCAATAATCCATCCATTGTGTTAGCCGATGAACCTACCGGTAATCTCGACTCTAAGACTTCTGTCGAAATTATGGGGTTGCTTGAAGAAATTCATCGTATGGGGAATACAATTATTGTGGTTACCCATGAAGAAGATATAGCTTTACATGCCCATCGTATTATACGCATGATTGATGGTGGAATTGCATCGGATGAGCAAAATGAAAATATTAGAACTGTTAGGGATTATCCTACGGTTGAACAGAATTAATAGAAGTGTAAAAAATGAGTCAAGACTGGAAAATATATACTAAAACTGGTGATGGGGGTACAACGGCTCTTATTGGTGGTAGCCGTGTAGCCAAAGATGATCTGAGAATAGAGTGTTACGGCACTGTTGATGAGCTTGTGTCGTGGATTGGGTTGTTGCGCGATCAGGATATTAAAGCCAAGTATCGAACAGTATTAATTGAAATTCAGGATCGCTTGTTCACTTTAGAGTCCTTATTGGCTCATGATGGAAGTGACTTGCGAAATCCTTTGCCTGTTCTCAGCGAAGGGGACATCGTTTTTCTTGAAGATCAAATTGATCAAATGAATGCAGGGCTTCCGGCTTTGAGTTCGTTTATCCTCTCAGGAGGCCATCCGGTTGTGTCTTACGCACACATTGCACGAACGGTGTGTCGTCGTGCCGAACGACTCGTTATTCATCTTGAGCATCAGCAAAAGGTTGATCCGCTTAATGTAAAATATTTGAATAGATTATCTGATTATTTATTCGTTTTTTCGAGAAGAATGTCGCAAGATAAAGGTGCTGAGGAAACGCTCTGGAAACCCAGAATTTAACTCTTGGCAATAACCATAAAAAAATGTTGTTTAACGTCAAAAAAAAATTATTTTTGCAAAAAATTCACTAAATCGAATATAATATGTATTGGACTTTAGAATTGGCCTCAAAACTTGAAGATGCTCCCTGGCCTGCTACCAAAGAAGAACTTGTAGAATGGGCTATTCGCACTGGCGCACCTAGTGAGGTTGTTGAGAACCTACAGGAAATAGAAGATGAAGGTGAGGTTTATGACAGAATCGAGGATCTTTGGCCAGATTATCCAACAAAAGATGATTTCTTCTTTAATGAAGATGAGTATTAAATATTGATAATACAAATTATCAAAAAAAGCTACCCTTATGGGTGGCTTTTTTTGTTTGTATTCTTTTTTGATCATTGAAAAATCGGACCAAGGAAACAGCTGATTTTCGTGAAAACGAGAATTGTGGTTGATATTCTTGGACAAACTGCCCATTAATGGGCAGTTTGTTTTTGGCTGAAATCATAAAAAAGACTGATATTCATAGGAATAACAATTTTGGTATGTCGCTTGCCATGGCATGTGGAAACGGTATTCATTATGGATAGGGTTATTTCGGAAAAGGTAGTGCACAAGCGAAGGCAGAAATTATTCGTTCGAGTTGTTGTTATTGCTACAGTAATTGGGTTGGCTATTTCAGTGACAATTCATTTTCTTACTCCACGGATAAGTTTAAATCATATTTTGGTTAGCATTGCCGATCAGGGGCAGGTCGAAAACTCATTTGTTACCAATGGTTTGGTGGAACCATTTTATCAAGAAGTGTTAACTTCATCTTTGGCAGCAGATATACTCCAAATAAAATTTGCACCGGGAGACATGGTGAGTTGTAACGATACTATTTTTATTCCTGATGTGTCCCAGCTGTTGAATGAAATAGAAACCTATGAGAAGGAGATTGCCTTTAAACGGAATCGGATGCAGCGAAGTTTGGAGGAACTCCAACAAAAGCGAGCCCACCTTCAAAGTCAGTTGCGGATGGATTCTATTCGTAAAGATCATTTGAAGGCACTTTTAGAAAAAGAAAAAAATATTTTCGACATTGGAGGTGGCTCCAGGCAAAAGGTGGAACAAGCTCAAATTGATTTTCAATTGGCCTCTATCGATATCGAAAATCAAATCAGTGAATTCGAATCCTCAAAGCGACTTCAACAATTGGATTTGGAATCAATGGAAATGGAATTACAAATAAAGGATCAGGAACGTAATAAACTCCTCTTAAATTTAAGCAAGGCTTATGTGCAACCCCGAATTAGTGGCGTAATGACTTCATTGCTGATCGAGCCAGGGCAGCATGTGTCTGAGGGACAGGCGCTGGCTCATATTGCTGATGCTACCAGATTTAAAGTCGAAGGATCTGTTTCATCGAGGTATGCTGACAAAATATTTATTGGCCAGCAAGCCCTGGTGGTTGTTAACGACAGTGTGTTGTATGGACAGCTATCCGCCATTTCACCTTCAGTCGATCAAGGGAGCATTCGTTATACAGTTATGCTGGATGATGATGAAAATACTTTGTTACGTGCCAAGCTTCAAATCGAAGTTCGTTTGATTGTCAGTATCCGTCCTCAAACCATTCGTATCGCTAATGGCGATTATTACTTTGGCCCCGGAAATGGTGAACTTTTTGTAAAAAAGGGCAATGTCCTAGAAAAGCGTCAGGTTAAATTTGGGGGAGCCAGTTTCGATTTTGTGGAGGTCATTTCAGGAATACAAGCGGGCGAAACGGTTGTAATAAGTCAATCTTTTAATGAAGAGTATAAACGATATAATTCCTTAACATGTGTAGATTAAGTCGACTTTTCATGCTGGTTTTGTTGGTGATTGGTTTTTCTTTTCACCTAGAGGCTCAGGTCGTGCTTAGTTTTGATGAGGTAGTTTCCATCTCGCGATGTGATAATCTTAGTGCACGTAAAGCTTATGTGGAAAAGAAAAATGCCTTTTGGAACTATCAAATCCATCGATCAAATCTTCGGCCCCAGTTAAGTCTAGGAACTCAGTTAACTGATTTTTCAAAAGGAGTTACTCCGGTGAGTCAAAACGATGGAAGTATTGTTATTCGCAATATCAACCAAAATTCTACCAGTGCAAATTTAGCATTGGAACAACCTTTGCCGTTTTTAGGTGCTGAGGTTTTTATGAATTCCTACTTGTATCGTTTCGATAATTTTAGTGCCAACGATCACTCTTACAGTTCACAACCTTTGGAGGTGGGCATTTCAATGCCTGTTTTACAATTCAATCAGCTCAAGTGGGACAAACGCATAAAACCTATCGAGTATTTAGAATCGAAAAAGGAGTATGATCGGGAAATTGAAATGTCGGCCTATTATGCGGTGGAGTTGTTTTTTGAGCTCGTTTACGACCGAAATGAATGGTCGATGGCTGATGCAAATATGAAATTAAATGCCGATTTGTATCGAATCTCGCAGGAGCGATTTGCACAGGGGCAGATTTCATTGGATGAGCTATTGCAGATTAAATTAATGATGGTAAATGCGAAAAAGAACCTAAAGGCTGCTCAGGTAAGTATGGAGAATTCTGAATTGATGTTGCTCACGCATTTATCTCTGATTGAAGTTACCGATGTTGAGCTTGTTGTGCCGGGGCAAATTCCGGATGTCCAAATCACTTCGGCAAAAGCCATTGAATATGCCTTGGAAAATAACCCTGAAAGTGTAGCGTTTAAGCGGAGATTGCTTGTGGCAGATGAGGATGTAGCAAGGGTAAATGGTGCTACAGGCATTAACGGGAATGTTTTTGCTACCGTTGGCTATGGGTCAGATTTTGATGAGCTTTCGCAATGGAATCAGGACCTAAATCAACATGCAACTTTGCAAGTGGGTTTCGCTATTCCTATCATCGATTGGGGACGAACCCATGCTGCCCGCAAACAGGCTTATATGAAAAAAGAATTGGAAGAAACCTCGGTCTTACAGGAAAAAATAAATTTTGAAAAGGAAATTGTCAGTCTGGTGAACATAGTTGACATGTTAAAAGACAATATTCAGGTGGTTGCGGAAGCTGAAGAAATTGCGAAACAACGTTATGAAATTGCCTATAATCGTTACCTGATGGGCGACTTAAGCATTCTTGAGCTGGATATGGCACAAAAGGAGAAAGACTATGCCAGCCGTGATTTGTTAACTACCCAAGGGAGTTTCTGGGTAAATTATCACCGACTCAGGATGATTACCTTGTACGATTTTATCAACCAAAAAGCATTAGTTAACATACAAGAAGATTAAAAATCGAAATCCATTGCTATGATACATCTTAAAAATATTCAGAAAATTTACCAAACACGAAATATCGAAACCATTGCCCTCGATCAGGTGAATCTACATGTGAAACAGGGCGAATTTGTTTCGGTAATGGGTCCTTCGGGATGTGGTAAGAGTACTTTGCTCAACATCATTGGCCTGTTGGATAATCCAACCGAAGGTCATGTGGAAATAGATCAGCTGCTGATTGGAAATCAGTCAGATAAAAAACTCGCCCACATCCGTAACCAAAAAGTAGGTTTTATTTTTCAACGCTTTCACTTGATTAACTCATTGAATGTAATTGACAATGTGGAGCTTCCTCTGATGTATCGGAAAATGTCTTCTTCCGAAAGAAACCGCTTGGCCAAGCAAAACCTGGAACGTGTAGGTTTGTCGCACCGCATGAAACATTTCCCATCTGAATTATCCGGCGGTCAGTGTCAACGTGTGGCCATTGCCCGGGCTATTGCCGGAAACCCGCAGGTATTGCTTGCCGACGAGCCTACAGGTAATTTGGACTCTCAAATGGGACACGATATCATGGAAATCCTTCATCAACTGAATAAGGAGAGTAAGATGACCATCGTTATGGTAACTCACGATGAAAATTTGGCCCGGCAAACCAATCGCATCATTCGTTTTTTCGATGGTCGTCAGGTAAACTAAAAACGAAGTACTATGTGGAAAACGACTTTTATACAGTTTTTAAAGATTATAAAACAAAATAAGTTCTTTACTTTTTTGAATTTATTCGGCGTAAGTATCACCATCATGATTATTTTAATCGCCGCCATCAAAATTGAAAGTTCTATTTGGCCAGGGGGTCCTGAGCGCAACAACGATAAAATGTTGTTTGTTAACAATGAGATGATCTCAAATGAAAACAATATGTCGATGGGCGGAGTAACGCTTTTTCTTATCGAAGAGTATTTTGCCCATATGACAACTCCCGATGCCATTGCCTTCAGTTCTGAAGATCCGTGGAGCTATTTTGGCGAAAATGGAGTAGAAGAATTTAATGTTAGAAATGTAAATGCCGGATGGTGGCAGGTTTTTGATTACGACTTTGTTGAAGGGAGACCTTTTGGAGATCAGGAGGTTGCGGATGCTGTGGCTGTAGTTGTTATTGATGAAAAGGTTAGAAACAGGTTTTTTCCTCAGGGTAATGCAGTTGGCCAGATGCTGGAAATTGCCGGAAAAACATATAAAATTGTTGGCGTGATTAGAAGAGTCCCTGCCAACTGTGCTCAATCTCACGCACATGTTTTTATTCCGTATTCTCTGACGGAAGGCTACAGCAGAGATATTATGGAAATGGGCGCTTTTAGTATGGCTTTCCGCGGAAGCGACGGATGGCAATTGAATGAAATTAGGGTTGAGTTTGAGGGCATTCGAAAGCGCATAGAATCTCTATTGGATGATGGGTATAAATTGTATTTCGGAGGACCGGATCCTGTAGTGGATTTTTACTTACGCGGATGGGAAAACCCTGAAAATTATGTAGGGAGTACACAAAAGATGTTGGTTATTATTGGGCGTTTTTTATTGGTTATGTTGTTGCCTGCACTTAACCTGATAAGTATTCAATTGATGCGCATACATGAGCGATCGGAGGAAATTGGTGTTCGAAAAGCTTTTGGTGCTACCCGACGGGAATTGATTAAGCAAATTTTGTACGAGAATACCCTGCTTACTTTTTTTGGCGCTCTCATAGGATTGGGAATGGCATTAATTGTGGTTCATGGATTTCGTGATTTTATCATCAGCATGTTGTTTAGCGATTTTGGCGAAGGCGTTCAATTGAGCCTGAATTACGGATTGTTTTTCATTTGTTTATTAGCTTCGTTGGTGCTTAGTTTGGTGTCAGGTATTCTTCCTGCCTTAAAAATGTCACGATTACAACCCGTAGAAGTGTTGAAAGGAGGTCAGTTATGATTAAACATAGTTTTAAGCTCATCTGGAATCAGAAAAAAAAGAATGCCTACATCATTCTTGAACTTTTTTTACTCTTTATTGTGTTGTTTCTCAGTTCGGTATATTTAATCGAAAAATATGAGTTATATTCCGGTGGAGTAGGAGCCAACATCGAGGATGTATATTTTATGGGGGTCAATAAGAAGGATTTTCAACGGGGCGATTATCAGCAAAGGTTGAACAATTTGAACCGTGAACTACTTTCTCTTCCCGATATAAAACAGGTTTCGTTTTCGTATCAATCCATCCCCTATATTTGGTCGATGAATCGGATGTCTATTAGGCACGATAGTACTTATTCAAATGCTGTTGTACGCGAGGTTGATGAATATTTTAGTGCAGTTTTTGATATCAATATGATGGCAGGGAAATGGCTTTCAGCTGATTATCATGGCGTAAACCCTCCCATTGTGATTGATGTGCAAGTGGCAAACACACTTTTTGGGTCAAATGAAAATGCGTTAAATAAAACGGTAAATATCAACGGCGACAAAACTGTTGTTGGCGTATTCCAACGATTGAAACGCAACGAATACGAAGAAAACTTTCCAGCTTGCTTTTTACCCATTGACCTATCTTCTATCGGAGGGATCGACATCGCTATCAAATACAAAAAAAATAGTACCCCAAATCCTTTGCAATTGGCACAAATCATTTTCTCATATTTTGATAAGAATGAGTTCGCCATCAGAAATGTGTCAACCATGGAAGCAAAAAAACAGTTTGTAAATGCAGAAACGCATATTGAAGTGGTTATGGTTGGCTTTTTTGCTCTATTTCTGATCGTTAACATCGTATTGGGCATGATTGGTATTTTTGGATACAGCGTAAAAGTCAGGAAATCCGAAATGGGGATTCGCCGAGCGGTAGGCTCATCTTCTCAAAAAGTACATCAACTTTTGTTGTTTGAGTCGTGGTCGTTAACCCTGTTGTCGATGGTGCCCGCACTTTTGTTGTTGATTCAAATTCCTTTGCTGGATCTGTTTCCCATTGAGTCTCCACTGTTCATAAAGGCATTGGTCGTAAGTGTAGGTTCCATTTTTATCCTGGTAAGTGCCAGTGTGTATTATCCTGCTTTTCTGGCATCAAAAACACCCGCTGCAACGGCATTACAGGAGGAGTAGGAGATCAGAATTATTACTTAATTTAGCCGTTAATTATGAAGATACTTGTCATAGATGACGATATTGCTGTTTGCACTTCTTTGAGATTGTTGTTAAAGCAAGCTCATTATGAGGTGTTTATTTCCTCTAATCCAGAGGATGCGTTGTTGTGGTTGCGGCAAAATACGCCATCATTAATTTTGATGGACATGAATTATTCCCTCGAAACCAATGGTAAAGAGGGACTTGAGTTGTTACAGAAAACCCGTATTTTTCACCCACTGGTTCCCATTATTCTCATCACCGGATGGGCAAGTATCTCACTTGCGGTAGAGGCCATCAAAAAGGGAGCTTCTGACTTTGTAAGCAAACCTTGGGACAACGCAGCCTTGCTACAATCGATCAAAAGCAATATCCAGTGGGCTAAAATAAGGCAAGAGCCAGCCTCTTCTTCACGAAAGGAATTGGATGAACATTTCAGCCTCGACCGTATTGTTGGAGAACATCCCACCTTGTTGGAGGCACTTTCGGTTTCGGTACGTATTGCACCGAGTGAAGCCACCGTGCTCATTACGGGAGAAAGTGGAACAGGTAAGGAGCTTATCGCGGAAGCGATCCACTTCAATAGTAAACGCCGTGATAAACCTTTTGTTAAAGTGAATTTGGGTGGAATTTCGGAGTCGTTGTTCGAAAGTGAAATGTTTGGTCATAAAAAAGGTGCTTTTACAGATGCCATATCCGATCGTATTGGTCGATTTCAGATGGCCGAAGGTGGAACGATATTTTTAGATGAAGTAGGCGAATTGGTGCTCAGTTCGCAAGTCAAGTTGCTGCGGGTACTTCAGGAGTATACTTTCGATGTTTTGGGTGAGGGAAAATCGAAGAAAGCCGATGTGCGCGTGATTTGTGCTACCAACCGCAATTTGGTTGAAATGATAAAGGCAGGAACCTTTCGGGAAGACTTATACTACCGCATTAATTTAATCCACATCAGGGTTCCTTCTTTGCGTCAGCGAGCGAGTGATATTCCGTTGTTGGCCTCCAGTTTTATCCAAAAAACCTGTGTGGTCAATCAACTTCCTGCTTTGAAATTATCAAAAGAGGCCATGACTTTCTTGAAGAGTCAACTTTTTCCTGGAAATATTCGCGAACTCAAAAATTTGGTTGAACGGTGTGTGTTAATGGCTACCAGTGAGGTGATCGATCAGATGGATATTGAGCGAAATATTGAAAGTGAATCAGTTGCGGCTTCTGCTGATGCGGTTGGATTGGCCACCCTCGATCAAATTGAGAAAGAAGCCATACTCAAAGCCATGGTGCTTTATCATGGAAATGTTAGCCGTGTTGCACGAGCCTTAGGATTAAGTCGAGGAGCTTTGTATCGTCGCTTCGAAAAACACCACATTCCCTATGAGCATTAAATGGAAATTCATTGGTTGGGGCGTGTTGTTTTATTTATCCACAGCCTTTTTGCTTGTTTTGTTGTTGGACATAAATAAGTGGTATTTTGTTGCCGGTGAAGTGTTTCTTCTGCTTTCGCTGATGTTGTTTGTCATGTTGTACAATCAGTTGGTAAAGCCCATTTCTACCATTGGATCAGCATTAAATTTGTTGAAAGGTAAAGATTTTAGTACCCGA
>JBFHGX010000096.1:0-15218 GCA_041582875.1 Bacteroidales bacterium
AATTTCTCCGATTCAGGAAGTCCTGATTCCATCCAAAATTCTTGTCGCGTGCGCTTGATGATTTCCACATCGGTATCTGAAATAACTATTTCAAAGGCCAAGCCTTTCGACTTGTGAACGGTCATAATTCGAATGGCATCTTTATTTTCTGGAGTGGCGATAAAATAACTGCCTTTTTTGTCCTCCCACAATTGGTTCATTTCTTCAATGGACTGTGGTGCATGTTGTAGGAACTCAAAATAGTATTGTACAAACAAGGATGCATTGTCTGATTTAATAATTTCTCTGAGTACAAAATCTGCTATTTCGGTTAGTGGTTTGTTATCCAGGGTGATATCTGAAAACTCGGTATTGAAAAATGAAATGATGGACTGAATGTGCGTGTGTTTTGTGGATAGGAATGAACGGTAGAAATCATCTGGAGAACCCGAGATTTGTCTCAAAACACGCATATTTTCGGCTAAAGCGGTTTGCGCAATAGCATTGGTTGGATTTACCAACAATTGAAAAAAGGCTGCCATAACCTGCACTTCGGGTGCGTTAGCAACCAAAAGCGATTCCTCTGAAAGTACTGAATATCCTAAATCTATGAGGTAACTGGCGTGGGCACGGACTGCAGCTCCGGTGCGGCAAAGAATTCCAATATCGCTGGGCTGGTAGTTGTTGCGCAACAGTTGATCCACAATTTCTTTGAGTTTCTCTTGCTTGTTGACCAGAACCTCTTCCTTGTTGTCACCTAAAATTAATTCAATATCCACCAATCCACCGGTCTTTTTGTACTCAGGTATTTGTTGTTGATGGTTTCGGTAAATTTGTTGAATGTATTCGCTGTGGCCGAGTTTAATATGGTCGAAAAAGGAATTGTTGAATCCAATAATTTCTTCATGCGAACGCCAATTCTTATCAAGAGGAATTTCTTTGTAACCCTGAATGAGTTGGTTTTCACGTTGCAAAGCCATAGTAGACCCATCGTTGTTGTATAGTTTCGGGAGACTGGAAAACAATTCAACTTCTCCGTTACGGAATCGATATATGGCTTGTTTGGCGTCACCCACGAGCATGTTAAACTTGTTGAAAGCTAATGACTCATCAATCAGAGGAAGCAGATTATTCCACTGTAAAACGGAAGTGTCCTGAAATTCATCGATGAGAAAATATTGGTATTTCTTACCCAGTCGTTCATAGATGAAGGGTACCGGTTGGTCGGCCACCTGATTGTAAACCAGCTTGTTAAATTCTGAAATATGGACTTTTCCAGTTTCTTCAGTATGCGCATTCATCAATTGCCTGAGTTCATGCACCAAGGCAAGAACATAGATTTTACGGGTAATTAAAAAGTGATGAAAATAGGGGTACATCACTTGGTTAATCTGATTAAATAATCCCAGAAGTTCTGTTTTTACCTCATCAATTTTTATTTTGACTGAGACACTTGCTTTGGCAGCATACCATTTGTCGGCCTCAATGTTTTTTAATACGGTCCCCGTAGGTGGTAAATCTGTAGCTGGTCGGGAATTGACTTCTGAAGCTTTGTTAAAAAAGCTGAATATCCCATTTTTCCCTCCGGCCAAATCCGAGGGTTGTATGTTGTTCTCCGATAACAATGACAGGGCTTTTTTGCTCAATTCTTCGATGACTTTTTTTTGTCTGTCCAGTTCTTTAAGGATTTCTTTTATGCTATTCCATAAGTCGTGGGTAGTCAGTCCTTCAAGTTTTTTGACTTCAATAAAGCTCTCTTCGCTAAGCTGATTGCTGATAAATCCACTAAGCATGAGGGTGGGGTCGGGGCTTTTTTCGCTTTCCGATTGATCGAGAACAAATTTGACAAGAATTTGTGTTAGTACAGGGTCAACTCCAACTTTATCAAAAAGTTTCTGGATGATATCAGGAATAAGATCATCGTTGTTTAGTACCACCTCGAAATTGGGAGGAAGACTTACTTCATTAGCAAAAGTGCGGATGATTTTATGGACGAACGAATCGATGGTGCTTACTGAAAAGTCCTCGTATCGATGAGTAATTAAGGTGAGTAATTCCTGAGCTCTTGCTTCAAAAGTGTGCTCTTCGAGTTGAGTTTTTGCATGGAGTAACTCAATTCTTGGGTCATGTTGCCAGTTTGAGCTGCCAATAGCTTTCAAGGTGTGAATAATTCGCTCCTTCATTTCCCGAGCTGCCTTGTTGGTGAACGTAATGGCAAGGATATGTCTGAAATCCTGAGGTCGTTTCAAACAAATATTGAGATATTCGTTCACCAAAGTGGTTGTTTTTCCTGATCCGGCCGAAGATTTGTAGACAACAAGTGGCATAATTTGAGTATGTTATAATGTATTTGATTAGGTGTTTTTAAGCTCAATTATTTAAAAACAAAGCATAAATACTGAAAAAATTATTGAGCAATTTCCTTATTCTCTTCCTGTTTTACTTTTTCCCGCTTTCGCGAATTGATAAAGAACTCCGAAATATTGTTGAATTCTTTTCTAAATGCAATACCTACTCCCTGGGTATAAGGTGAAATCTGATCGTAATTACTTGAATTGTACCAGGAGTTAACATTGGAATGATTGAAAACCTTAAGCACCCACCTACCATCCGGAGTCAGCTTATATCCAATGTTGATATCTCCCACCAAATTCGAAGCGCTTTGTTGGGTTCGGTCGTAGGTCATTCCAAAATTGCCGTCGATGGTCAACCGATCATCGAAAAGTTGTGTCGAAAGTGCAACTTCAAACTCCTGTTGCGAAACTTCATCACCAGGTTTGTAATTTACACCGATATCAAAATCGCTGCTGATCTGCGATAGCATGTTACTCAGTTGGTTGGCCAGAATACCATAATAGGAGCCTGCCAGATTAATGTTGGAGGCATTGTTAAAACTAAAGGTTCCCAGCACGAGAAGTGAAATCATCTGCTGATTCATCATGGCTGAATTGGTGGTGTCGAGTTCTGCGAAAACCAGACGTTGTAAGTCGGGATCCAAATCAGGCATAGTGATGCGGAATTTGATGTCGGGATTAAGCAATTCGTTGGATAGCGCAATGTAACAATTTACCGTTACCCGGTTTTTGTATCCCGCGGTACTGTCAAACACAATGCCCAAACTTTGCAGATTAGTTTTAACTTTATAAAGGCCCTGAAGATTTACGTTGGCTGTATACGGACTTCCTGTCCATGAAATTCGTCCTCCCTTGACCAGTGTAAATCTTTTGTTCACGATGTTACCAATTGTGAATAGAAATGTTCCGTTGTCTACAACGTAATCACCGGCCAAATTGAAGTCTCCGTCGGAGTTGGCTTCCATAATTAAATCACCACTTCCGCGTGCTTCAATTTCTCCCATATCCGATGGCAAGTTAATGGCGACACCCGCCTCCGGAGTAACGCCCAGATTTATTTTTATGTCGAATTTGTTGCTGCTTGGTCGTTCGTGATTGATGTTTTTCTCCAGATCCGATTCAATGAGGCTATCTGAATGATCTATGAAGATAATATAATCCTTGTCGGAGATTTCCGTTGAATAGCTCAATGGCAAAGTAACAAATGTCCCTTTGCGTGTTTTGGTGTTAATTTTCAAATGAATATCATCCGGACTACCTTGCACGGAAATATTTCCGGAAGCGATGGCGGTGCCATAATACAAGTCGTTCATTTGACGTGTGGTGTTGAAAAACAGTAGTTTATCTGTGTTTACTTCCACATTAAACTGAGGGTTTTTAAAACTTTCGTGTTGAAGTTCTCCCGAGATATCGGCCCTGTTTCCTAAAGTGTCATATAAGATGAGGTTATTGAATCCGATTCCTGTTTTTTCAAAATCGATGCTGTTAGAGAATGAATATCTTGTGTTGAGGTAGTTGATGATCATGCTGGTACGTTGTAATTTTGCCGATCCTTCTACGATAGGGTCTTGTACACTTCCGCTGATATTCAGGTTTCCAGTGGTAGAACCTTCAATTTGAGAAACAAATTCTGATAAGAAAGGTTCGAATGCTTTGAGTTTTATTCGGTTAAAACCAACTTTTATGCTGATATTATCACTTTCTTTGAAAGGGTAGTAGAAGCCATCTGCCGAAAAAACTTCTCCTATTCCTGAATTCCCCTCACGAATAATTTGGGTCTTTAAAAAAACAGCATTACTGCTGTTATCCCAAGTGTTTAATAGCCGTGCTTTTCCCAGAAATTCGTTGTTAAACCAAAAATTTTCAATGGTCAGGTTGGAAACCAATGTTGGGTTGTTTTTGATCATTGTTAACTGAAGTTCACCATTGATTGATCCATTTAAATCAATGTCGAATTGTCGGGTCAGGATGTCGAAATTTGATAATTCCCAATTAACAAATTGTGCCACCAAGGAATCATTTTCTACCTTCGGAACCAGCCCATTTACTTTTAATTGTGAGTGCCCTCCATGTATATTCAGGTTTTCAAATCTCAGCGAATTAGGTGTTTGTGTAATCAGGTTGGAAGTGTCGATGGTCCAAAGTGAGTCGTTAATCCACAGGTTAGCTTTACCGATATTAAACTTGGTGATGTCATCTGAATTAGCAACATATCCTTCAATTTCACCAATATTACGCCTAATTGAATCGCGGTTATTCCAATATATTCCGTAAATGATTGAATCTTTTCCCATCAAGGCATTAATACTAAGGTCATCTAGCCCGAAAACGGTAGGGTCGTTATCGGTGCTGTCCTTCAAAATCACCCTGAGTGTACCAAATTGAGCTAGTAGTTTTTTGTTCTTGTTTTGTAGGATTACCAAGTTGCTGTCGAGTCGAATACCTTGAAAATAAATTTGAGGTGAATAGACTTGTAGAAAGACGCTGTCGGTGTGAAGCGAGATATTTCCTTTTAGAGTGGTTTTGGGGGAGAGGGTGATACCTTCATAAAAGAGATCTTCAAGTACATCGGGTTTTTTTAAAATGGCCTGGATACTAATGTTTTCATGAGTTTTAATGTCAATGGAATCAAACTCCCGACTGAAATCATAGTAACTGTATAGGTATTCTGTAAGGCTGTTGCCGATGGTAGTTATTTGATATTGTCCGTTAAGATTAAAATCGGCAATTTCTGATTGAAGCCTGAGGTTGGTATTGCCATTTGAATCAAAATCTTTTGTTAAAACCAAGCTATCAATCTGATATTCTTTTCTTTCGTGAAGGATGGTTGTGTTATATAGTTTTATTTTGGCAAGCAAACTGTCCAAATTCGATCCAATTGATTCCGCGGAGAGCGTGGTTGCTAACTCCATGGGAGGAGTTTCAATAAATTTAAGTTGTTGTAAATCAGCTTTTGCTATTTGAGCTGTCAGGTAAACTTTTGGATTTGCAAATGACTTGATATGGGCAGTTGCATCCATCATGAGATTGGGGTCACCCACCCTTAGGTTGAGAGCTGTGGAGTCGTTTTGGTACGAAAAGTTGTATTTCATCCGTTGATATTTGTAGCTCAATAATCTGGTATTGTATACTGTGCCCGAAGACTGAATGACGAGGTTGTCCATGTTTTTTCCTCCTCCGTTGGCCTTAATATCAAATGAAGAGTGACCCAAGAGGGTTTTGTCTTTTATAAGGGTTCCCAAGTCAACGGCATTTCCCTTTGCTGAGAAGTTAAACCCAAGAGTGTCGTTTTCGATATATTTAAAGGCAATTTTCGTTTGCACTGATCCTTCTTGAGTCGAAATCAGAAGGCTTGTTTTAAAATTTTCGTAGTATCCATTGAAAGTTCCGCTAACCATCAAAGGTTTGTTTGCCGGATAAAAAGAGGTGAAATCGACAAATTTTTCTTCAATAGGAAGTTGAAAGGTTTTTAAATCACCTGTGGTCATGTGAATCATTAAACTGTCGGCTTGCATTAGCGAGGTGTAAAAATATGGGAGCCCTTTTATGGAGAAGTTACCCGACACCCGAGTACTGTTGCCATATTTTATCCGAAGGGCATTTCCCTTCATCGATGCAACCGTGCCTTCTACATAGCCCATCACACCCAACGTATTGGGCAGTTCATACATTACTTCCGCAAAAAAGCCAATGTCTTCAAGATGGATGGTTGTTGGTCTGAAAAGTCCGGTCATTACCACGGAATCTATATAATGGCTATAGGTTTTATAACTTCGTGTGTGCAAACCTATATCAGCTTGAATAGATGATTTACCAATCAGAATGCTGGCTTTTTTGGCTATCAGCCCTTTTGAGCTTAGGTAAAAATCTGTACTTAAGTGGTTTACTTTGATACCGCTTTTTTCGATGGCACTCAGTGAATCGATTATAAAATGCAATGAATCATCCATTACGGTAAAGTGCTTTGCGACTAAATTGATGCTGTCGATGGTGATATCAGCATAGTCCATGGTTCTTTCGGATGGTGAAAGATTATCCTCATCAAATAACCTAAAATGTGAATTGATCAATTCCACGCGTTCTATTGATAAGTTAAATGAGGGCCCGGTCCGGCTTACTTTTTGCGTTTCGTCATTTGATGCGGAAGTCAGGCTTGAAATAAAGATATTAAGATTAGTGGAAGAGTCCCCTTTGTAGTTGCCCATGCTAAATACAGCACCTTCGAGTTTCGCTGACCTGAAATACAATTTACTATGGATGATGTCGGCAAAAATAGGCATGGTAGTCAGTTTGTCGATACCCATAAGTATGTTGCCTTTTTCATCTCTTATTTTAAGTCCATCGATAGCAATGCCGTTAAATAAACTAAGTTTAATCCGGGTTACTTCAAAGCGTTGATTGAAGGTTGAAGTCATGATGTGTGTGGCCAGTTTGGCCGATATGGTTTGCACCATCGGACTCGAAAAAAGCAAGGAAAGGGCAGGAGGGATCGCCAGTAAAACCAGCAACAGGTTAAATATGAAGAGCCAAATCTTTTTTTTAATACTTTTGCTCACCTGTAATCTGTTCAAATGACATATATATTAGGCATCGAATCATCCTGCGACGACACATCAGCCGCTGTTATACATAACACACGGGTTTTGTCAAATGTTATTGCAAACCAACATGTTCATAGCGCTTATGGAGGTGTTGTCCCCGAATTAGCTTCAAGGGCTCATCAACAAAACATCATACCTGTTGTGGAGATGGCACTGAAGGAGGCAAAGATAAATAAAAATCAGTTGGACGCTGTAGCTTTTACACGTGGTCCGGGATTGTTGGGCTCTCTTTTGGTGGGTACCAGTTTCTCCAAATCTTTTGCGCTGGCCATGGGTATTCCCATCATTGAGGTCGATCATTTAAAAGCGCATATTTTGAGTCACTTTTTGCAAGAAACTCCTGAGGACAAAAGTCCTGAGTTTCCTTATTTGTGTCTTACCGTTTCTGGAGGACATACACAGATTGTGAAGGTGTTAAGTGCGTCTTCCATGGAAATTATCGGTGAAACCATTGATGATGCGGCAGGCGAAGCTTTCGATAAAGCGGCTAAAATTATGGGGCTACCGTATCCTGGAGGCCCTGAAATAGATAAATTAGCTCAGATTGGCGATCCGGAGGCTTTTAAGTTTTCTCAACCCAGGATTGGTGAGTTGAATTATAGTTTTAGCGGGCTTAAAACTGCCTTCTTGTATTTTCTTCGGGATAACCTTAAAATGGATGATCAATTTATTGAGAAAAACAAAGCAGATTTGGCAGCCTCTATTCAGTTAACTATCATTGAGATTTTATTAAAGAAATTGAAGTTGGCTGCTGAACAAACACAAATTACCGAGATAGCTATCGCTGGCGGAGTAAGTGCCAATTCTGGGTTACGAGAGGCTGTTAAACAATTGGCAGCGGTTGAGGGATGGAATATTTTTCTTCCCGCAAGAAAATTTACCACAGATAATGCTGCCATGATTGCTGTAGCCGGATATTTTAAGTTCCTTAGCGGTGAATTTGCCTCTCAGGATTTGACTCCTTACGCGCGTGGTAAGTTTTAAGTGGTTGATATTCAAATTTAATAGACAAAATAAGTGCGGGTGATGGATTGGAATACGTTATTAAGTGCATATCGTCTGGGGTCGAAAAATCGCGAATCGCTGAGTAATGCAGTAGCACGAACGAATTTTCAACGCGATTACGATCGATTGATCTTCTCTTCTCCTTTTCGAAGACTTCAGGACAAAACACAGGTTTTCCCGTTGCCGGGAAGCGTTTTTGTGCATAACCGATTGACGCATAGTCTGGAAGTGGCAAGTATAGGTCGTTCACTTGGCGATATGGCGGCAAGTGAGCTGCAACAGGATCCTTCCATTTCTAATATATTGATTCATGAACTAGGTGCTGCTGTTTCTGCAGCTTGTTTGGCACATGATATTGGAAATCCTCCCTTCGGACATTCTGGTGAGCTAGCTATTTCGAGGTTTTTTACGGATGGATTAGGAAATCGCCTTCAATCGATGGTTACCTTGGAAGAATGGGCTGATTTAACTCATTTTGAGGGAAATGCCAACGCATTCCGATTGCTTTCTAATCAATTTAGCGGACGTCGCTCAGGAGGTTATGCCTTAACATATACTACATTGGCCAGTTTGGTGAAGTATCCCTGGCCTGCTGCTACAATGGAGAAGAAGAAGAAATACGGGTTTTTTACCACAGAGATTTCAACCTTTGAAGAGGTAGCTCAGGTGTTACAGATTCCTTTAGTGGATACTCAAAAGAAAATCTATGCGCGTCATCCGCTTGTCTATTTGGTAGAGGCTGCAGATGATATTGCCTACCAACTTATGGATTTGGAAGATGCGCTTAAACTGGGAATTCTGGACTTAGCGACGGTAGAAAATCTGTTTATGGCCTTTTTTAATGTAGGTGAGGATGCTCGGTTTTATGAAATTAAAGACAGTGTTTACCAGGAAGTTGTCGATGAAAACGAACGAATTGCATTTTTAAGGGCTACAGTAATCAGTAAACTCATTAAACAAGTGTTACATGTTTTTTTAACCAATCAAGAATCCATCTTAGCTGGAAGTTTTAAAGGAAATCTTGTGACTCATTTGCCAGATCAGAGCAGAAAAGCTTTTCGTGAAGTTTCAGCAGTTTCAGTCAGTAAAATTTATCAATACCCAGAGGTCATCGCCATTGAATTAAGTGGTTATAATATCTTGGGTTCGCTGTTGGAAGCTTTTACGGAGGCGGTTTTTAACCCTAACGATCCTTATAGTAAGAAGTTGATATCACTTATTCCTCAACAGTTTAAATCGCTGGATGAAACTCCTTATGCTCAAGTAAGAGGTGTTTTGGATTTCGTTAGCAGTATGACTGACCTTTATGCAGTCAAACTTCACCGCATGATTAAAGGGATATAACCTGTTTAATTTTTACTCATCCAATGAGATAAACCGATCCTCATCAGCCAGATAAAACGTATGGGTGTATGGATCGAATCTCCAGTAACGCTCGGTTCTTTTTTCTTTAGGGACTTGTTTGTCAATGGATTTATTCATCAGATAATCAAAGGTGTACCCGGCGTAAACACGGCCTAAATCGTAGGCGAAATTGTACAGCATGTCGGTAGTCATTGAATCGATATTGTACATGTAGCGCATTTGACCAGAAAACTGATCGTAGTCAAATATTCCATCTACCTGATCAACCAACATGTCTGTGGTAAAGTAAATAGAAGTATCGTTGGTTTCTTTGTTAAAAGGTGAAATTTCGAACCAAGAATTTACATATACGGCATTGAGGTTGTGATCGTGGTAGTATTGTTGACCAAACATCTGGGTTTCGTCACGGAAAGTGTACAGCGTTTCTTCCAATTCAATTTGTGCTATTGATATTTGTATGGTGTTGGAATCCAGTTGCATGAAAGACTCCATTTGGGATTCGGTGTATACCCTAAATCCGAATTTGGCAAGTTCTTTTTGATAGCCCAAAGAGTAATTTGCCATAAATAGGGTATCGTCCAATTGTTTTAAAAACAGGCTGTTTTCGAGTAGTACAGCAGCTTCGTTTTCCGGACTTACTGACCCGATAGAATCCAGAATATATACTTTTTGGTTTACCTTAAACAGCTTCGCTGGTTTCAGTACCATTATGCTGATAGAGGGAGCTTTTTTAGTATAAGCAATGGCCACTTTACGCTCAGAGCTACATGCCTGAAAGGAAAGTCCAAGCATAACCACAACCAAAAATAGCAACGCTTTATGTTTTATTTTACTAAGTTTCATGAAGCAAAAATAACAAGATTATCATCGTTAGCCTATTAAACGAACAACTACCTCGCTTATTTTGTATTTAGAAATATTTGTCAGGCTGTTGGATGTTGTTTTATTCCAATCGTCATTTGCCCATTTAATTGGATAGCTATTTTTTATCTATGTTTGCCAAAAAAGAATTGTAAAGATGCAAAGAAGAATATTTTATATTTTGGTTCTATCGATCATGGGTTTGGTATCTTCCTGTGAGTTGTTGGAGCAAGTTGCCGAAACAGAGCGGTTTACTCAGTGCCAATTCTCGCTTACCGGGGTGAGAATTACTGAAATAAGTGGTGTCAGTTTTGAAAATGTTCGAGCTGCTTCTGACTTGAATTTGGGAGATATGATGACGCTTGGTCAACGAATTATTAATGGAAGTTTGCCCGCTAAAATGGAGGTGGATGTAAATGCGCGAAATAATCAAAGCAAGACTGCCGGAATTAGCGGGATGGCCTGGAAGGTGTTTATTGATGATACAGAGTTTGTTGGTGGTCAGTTAAGTAGAAGTGTTCAGGTGTTGCCCAACCGTTCGGAAAGTTTTCCCATTATTGTGCAGGTAGATTTGCTGAAAATGTTGCAGCAGGAATCGCTGCCCAAAATCCTGAACATGGTTTTAGGCATGAATGACAATACCAAACTTCGCGAATTGGGACTATCTGTTAAGATTAAACCTTCTTATAAAACCCCTACGGGATCCATTAAACAAATGCCCAACTGGATAACAATTCAACCTTAACATAAAGAAACCTTTGACTTTTTTTAGTCAAAGGTTTTTTTAGTGCAATAACTGTTGGTTATTTGTCTGACATGGCCAGCCAATGATTCATATCTGCTTCTACCTCACCAATGCCTGAAATACCAAAGTTTTTAACCAAAACATTGGCCACATTGGGTGATAAAAAGGCTGGAAGCGTTGGTCCTAAATGAATGTCTTTTACGCCTAGGTAAAGCAACGCAAGTAAAACAATTACGGCCTTTTGCTCATACCATGCAATGTTGTATGCAATAGGGAGGTCGTTGATGTCTTCCAACTCAAATATCTCTTTCAGTTTTAATGCAATTACCACCAGTGAGTAGGAGTCGTTACATTGTCCGGCATCCAGAACGCGTGGAATGCCTCCGATATCACCTAATGCCAATTTGTTATAGCGGTATTTGGCACAACCGGCAGTTAAAATCACGGTGTCGTTGGGTAAGGTGTTGGCGAATTCGGTGTAATAGCTTCGTCCTTTTACTCTGCCATCGCAACCTGCCATGACAAAGAATTTCTTAATGGCTCCTGTTTTAACTGCATCTACTACTTTGTCAGCTAGTTGAACTACTTGGTTATGAGCGAAACCTCCAACGATTGATCCTGTTTCAATTTCGATGGGTGCAGCACATTTTTTAGCATGTTCAATCAACGCACTAAAATCTTTGGCTTTGCCTGGCTCACGATCTGCAATGTGTTTTACATTTTTGAATCCGGCCTGACCGGTGGTGTAAACCCGGTCGATATAGCTTGTTTTTGGAGGAACAAGGCAGTTGGTTGTGAGTAATACGGGACCGTTGAATTTTTCGAATTCAGTGGTTTGTTGCCACCAAGCATTTCCGTAGTTGCCAACAAAATGATCATATTTCTTAAACTTTGGATAGTAATGTGCGGGTAACATTTCACTATGTGTATAGATGTCAACGCCAGTACCTTCACTTTGGAGGAGCAATTCTTCCATGTCTTTTAAATCGTGACCCGAAATCAAAATGCCAGGATTATTTCTTACGCCCAGGTTTACTTCTGTAATTTCAGGATGACCATAGGAGTCGGTGTTGGCTTTATCAAGCAGGGCCATTACTTCTACACCATATTCACCGCATTTAAGCACCAATGCTGTCAATTCATCTGCCGTAAGTTCGTTGTTGAGGGTAGAGGCCAATGCTGTATATGTGAACTTGAAGATGCCATCACTCAAATATCCTAAAGTCAACGCATGTTCAGCATAAGCTGCAATACCTTTCAATCCATAAATTAACAATTCGCGCAGCGAGCGGATGTCTTCGTTTTCGGTGGCTAAAACTCCGATGGTTTCGGCTTTTGTATCGAAGTCATCGTTGGAGGATGCATACCATATGGCTGCCTCAGGTACATCCAAGTCAAGTTGACCACCCTGATTGAGGAAATCACGTTTTACCATTTCGCGGTAGGTGAGCGCTTGACGGATTTTGTGATAAAAAACAGTTTCGCTAAAATTGGCGTTGGTGATGGTGGAAAAGAGTCCTTCGATAACAAACTTATCAATTTCTGGATGAGAAAGTGATTGACATTCAGGCTTGTCTTTGTAAAATGAAATTCCTTTTAAAGTAAATAGAAGTAAATCCTGTAAGTTAGAAACCTCAGGGGTTTTTCCGCAAACCCCTTTGATTGAACAGCCAGTTCCTTTGGCAGCTTCTTGACATTGAAAACAAAACATGGACATAATTGAAATTTTTATTAATATGTAAATCAGTGTTATAAATCAAAATTCTAAATTAAATAATTTAAGAATTGTAATTCGCAAATATCCTGAATTATTTTATTAGAATCACGATAAATTGAAGGGTTTTGTCATTATAAATATTAACTGCATAAAATCAGACATTTAGATATGATATTTAGAATGCTAGCCATCGCCTTTGGTTTGTTGCCACAAGGTTTGCGCTTTTCAATGGCTGATAAATGAGGTTGGATGAATAACTTATATTATATTTGCCATATACAGTCAATAAAACAGAAAGAACTATATTTGTTTATGACGATCATAAAACCTTAAAATCATGGCCTCTCAACTTAATGATGCAGAAAATTTATCTCGGATTCGTGAGATATTACTCGGAAGTGAAATCGAGGAAGTAGAGAAAAGGGTTCAGTTGGTAAAAGACGAGATTTCTCAGATTGTTCAGCAATTTGAGTCTGATGGTCAGGCCAAGCACACCGAAATTCAACAATTGATTGATCAGAAAGTGCGTGATTTGGAACAATTGATTGAATTAAAAAATACCGATCAAGAGGGTAAAGTAAATGATGTTAAGGAAGATATAAAGGAGATCCGTCAGTCTGTGGAGGAATCGTTTGCAAAGCTAAATCAGCAAATGGATGCTACTTCTGTGAAATTTCACCAAATGAATACTCAGAACCTGCAAATGATTGAGGATTTAAAGTTAAAATGGTCGAAGCAGCAAGCGGAGATTGGGGAAATGAAAAAGGCGAAGATGGATAAGAAAAGGCTTGCCGATCTTATGGCGCAGCTGTCCAAGGAATTATTAACAGATGATCAAGATGACAAATAGCCAGGAAAAAGGTCAGAGTTTTCAACCCATCTCATCCGGACAATTGGCTGAGTTACGGAAAGCTATCTTGGGACTTGATAATCAGGATCTGCAAAGATTGAGCAATTTGGTTAAGGATCCGGAGCTTTTTTCGGAGGAAATCAGTCAGTTACTACCTTTTTCAATCAAAAAATTATACGAACGTGGTGATATCGACCTTGGAACCTTGCGTCAATTGATTGAGCAAGTGTTAACCCAAAGTGTGAAGGATAATCCGCGAAACTTGACCAATATTTTATTTCCCATAATGATGCCGGCTATACGCAAAGCGGTTGCCGAAGACATCAAGCGGATGATGGAAAGTTTGAATACGTCCTTGGAGTATGGATTTTCCCCAAAGCGCATCGGATGGCGTTTTCAGGCACTTTTTAGTGGAAAAAAATATGCTGAAATAGTCCTTTCGCATGCCTATGTGTACAAAGTGAATCAGGTTTTTTTAATTCACAAGGCCACGGGACTGCTTTTGCATCAGGTATTTGATGAAGAATTGAAACAAACCAGCGATGCCGACATGGTTTCTTCCATGTTGTCGGCAATAAAGGATTTTGTGCAAGACTCCTTTAAGCGCGATGGGGACGAACAGCTCGATACCATAGCGGTAGGTAATTTTAATATCTGGATTGAACAAGGTCCTCATGCCATTATTGCGGCCATTGTGGAAGGACACGCCCCAGGTGATCTTCGCATCACACTCAAGGAGGCAATAGAAGCCATTCATATCAACTTTAATTATGAACTGGAACGCTTTCAGGGAGATACTGAAGTTTTTGAAACCAAAGACCGTTTTTTACAAACGTGTTTACAAAAGGAGCGAAAAGAGGTAAAGAAAAGGAAGCCCCTTGCTCTGTTGGTTATTTTGGTGCTTTTACTTGGTGCGGTTGGTTATTGGGCATACTTAGAAATTGAAACCAATTTGAGATTTCGGGCTTTGGTAAGGTCGATGCAAGCTTCCCCAGGTGTTCTAATTACCGGAACAGAAAAGTTTGGTGGTGTTTATCATGTGAGTGGAATGTACGATCCATTGTCGGACAACCTTCAGCGGATGGTCTCCGAATCAGGTTTTGATGAGCAACAGGTTAGCCTGGATTTGGAAAGGTATATTTCGTTGGAGTATGATCTTGTTTTGCGTCGGGCCTATCAGCGATTGTTACCACCTTCATCTATCGATCTTAGCCTTCGTAACGATACGCTGTTTGCAACAGGCACTGCCGAAGCTAATTGGGTAAACTATGCTCTGAACCGGGCCGATGGAGTTCCCGGGATTTATTACTTTGATGCAACGGGCGTAAATCCTGAACCCCAGGTCGAAGTTGTTACTCCTGAAGTTTTACAGAGAAGCATTTTGGCCATAGAGAACTATTATTTTATTTTTGAATACAATCAAGGCACACTCGACAGTCTTCAAAAAATTGATTTTGAATTACTTGTTCACGAGGTGAAATCGGTTTTAGATTTCCGGTTCGACCAGGATTCAGTACCAACCATCGAAGTTATTTCGCATACAAGTTTTAGTGGAAATCCGGAAGCCAATTCTGTGAAAGCACAGCAGCGTGCCGATCAGTTTGTGGATTTTATGGTGAATGCGGGGTTGCCGGTAGAAACCTTGGTCCCTGTAGTTGTTTTTATTGAGGATCTGAAAGATAATCTTCCTGTTCGATCGGTCTCGTTTAAAGTTAAATATGTTAATCCTGCTATTTTATGA
>JBFHGX010000097.1:0-15130 GCA_041582875.1 Bacteroidales bacterium
ATATATTCGGGAGCAGATTAAGTTGATGTAGGGAAAAGAAAGTCGGGAGTCGGAAGACAGAAGATGGGAAGTTGGAAGACGGAAGTCGGGAGTTGGAAAAACAGAAACGTTTTTCCTCATGTCAATTTCACTTTTGGGATTTATCTCATTCTAAGGACAAGTAATTTATTGTGTGAGCTATTTGACTGGAACACCTCCATTATCTAACGCGTCAACAACCGATCGACTTCCTCAACCATCCATTCAATATCCTGTTGCATCATGCATTTAAAATGCTTTTTAGGGCATTTTGAAAAACCCAGTTTACCGCAAGGGCGACAGGATAGGTTTTCTACTTGAGCAATTGTAAAAAGGTCTTCCTTTCCTGGAAGATAGGGATACATGCCCAATTCAGGAACTGTGTTACCCCAAATACTAATCATGGGTTTAAAAAATGCTGCAGCAATGTGCATGAGTCCGGTATCGTTGGTCACAACAAGTTTGGCTTGCTTTACCAACGAAGCCGACTGATTAAGCGACAATGTTCCGCAGGTATTAAAGATGGATGCATGAGGACAAAATTGCTGAATCTCTTCACCTCTTGCTTTGTCATCCGGACCACCGAGCAAAACCACAGGAAACGATAACCGGGAAATCAATTGGGCAGCTTTCTCCGGAGGGAATATCTTAGTAAAATGCTGTCCGCCAATAACCATCGCGATATAGCCTCCGGCCAAATTCAAATCAACGTCAGTTGGCTTTACCTCATCCTTAGCGGGGATATAATATTCGAGTCCTTTTTGGTCGTTGACCACGCCAAGACTCGAAACAGCTTCAAAATACCGATCTACAATATGCACATCAGGCATGCGGTTTATTTTGGCATTGACCAGCAACCATTTCTTTACATTGAGTTTGGGAAAAGTGGTAGACATTACCCCTAATGCTTTTCTAACCTTGATGGATCGCAGGTTTTTTTGCAGATCAACGATATGATCAAACTGCACATTTTTCAATTCATTGAGACACTCATTTGGACTTTTTAAAAAAGAATGAATACATGAAACATGGGGATTTTCGCTAAAAAGACCACGATATTGTTGCTTGGTCAGTACATGTAACTCACAGTTAACCTGCTCTTTTAATGCCCTGATTACAGGCGTTGTCAGGACGATATCGCCAATGGAACTAAACCTTATAACCAGAATTTTTTTCAAACTTCAGTGTTTTTGGCAAAGGTAATGATTCCTTGGATTTAAGCGTGAGTGATGGAACACGGATGAAACAGATGAAACGAATTTACACGGAATTTTATCTCCCATGAGGAATAAACATCAAATGAAAGTCCAGTACAGATATACCAGAGTAAAAGTGACAAAAAAGACGATCCCTATCCACGAAAGTGTTTTTAGAAATATTCCTGGTCGGGCATCGATGGGCATGTGATCATCAGTAACTACACGATAATTAAGCCAAGCCAATATTGGAGCCGTTAAGAATGACATGGTGGTGGCAAAAGTCACCATATACCCCATGGATTTGGCAGCGTAAATAATCATGAGCGAAGCCCCGATAACCATGACAACTATGCCAATCAAATAAGGATTTCTTTTGGCCTGAGTCGGAAATAAAGAGGAATAAATGGATTTTAATACGCGTGGATAAGCGTCTAAAACCGTCAACGTTGTACTAACCATGGTGGTCAATGCGGCAATGCCCACCACCCATTTGGCCCAACTCCCCAAACTTGTGGTGTACATGCTGATCAGCTGTCCTGAAAAGGTGGTACCATTGGACGAAAGCTCCTCACCTGTTCCATACATCACCAAGGCTCCCATAACCACAAACCCAACTGCTAAAAAAGCAGTCCCGATATAACCTACCCGAAATTCAGTTAAAACACTTTTTAAATCGGGTTTATAACCCAAATCCTCCATTTTAGCCACATTCCACAAACTTGACCACACCGAAACATCAATGGGGGCTGGCATCCATCCCACAAAAGCAATCAGAAAAAGGATATCTGCTTCGCGTGACCACGTAAAGCGGGTTAGCGTCTCGGGATTGATTTCCTTGTGAATTCCCAAAGCGGCAAATACAGCCATCAGGGTGGAAATCGCTAAAAGTAACATGATGAATTTCATGGCTTTGTCAAGAAGACTGAACTTGCCAATCATCAGGATTAGCATGGCGGCAATGAGGACCAAAACACTTAGAACTTTAAAACTTAAAGTGATATGAAACAGATTGGCGATCAATCCGGCAGTGACTACAGTTACTGTTGCCTGAATGATAAACATAGACAAAACAGTTAGCAGCGTAAACAGAATTACAGCCCACTTGCCTACACTAGCATAGCCCTGCACTAAATTCTTTCCTGTGGCCACTGCATAACGAGGACCATATTCGAAAAAAGGATATTTTAGAAAATTGGCCAACAACAGCACCCAAACCAAGTCGAAGTTAAACAAAGCTCCGGCTTTGGTTGATTGTACCAAGTGTGAAACACCTACGGCTGCTCCGGCATACAACAGACCGGGTCCCAGGATTTTAAGTAGTTGACGTAATTTTGACATGACATTCAGGATGGAACTTCAAAATTACAAAAAGATCCCCCAGAAGCAACTACCCTATTCATCATTTTACTGTGCTTATATTCAGTATTTTATCAAATTTCATCACTTTTTTCGTAATATTGTCAATCAATAAAATCCTTACCCTATGCGCCATACCTCTAGACCACGCTTATTCCTCGCCGCGATTGTATTCTTGGTAATTCTCACCTATTTATTGGTTCCCAGGTATTTAATCAATGCATTAATCCACGGAAACCCGGAAATTGATGACTACCTCTTTTTTGCCAACAGAACGGTAGCAGCTGGTAAAACGCAACCATGGAAGATTTCCCCAAAGGTGAATGCGGTTACATTGCCTGACACGTTGATGATGAACATGGAAAAAATGCAAACCGTTGCCTTTTTGGTCATTCAAAATCAAGAAATTATATTTGAAAAATATTGGGAAGGTTATTCCGAAAGTTCTTTATCCAATTCATTTAGTGCCGCCAAAAGTATTGTTGGGCTATTGGTGGGTATCGCCATAGACGAAGTACATATCGACAGTTTGAATCAGTCGATAGGCGATTTTTTACCCGAATATGCAGTTGGGGACAAAAAAAATATCCGCATTCGCGATTTACTCACCATGAGTTCGGGATTGAATTGGGAAGAAACCTATACGAGTCCCTGGAGCATGACTACGCAAGCCTATTACGGAAATAACTTACCCAAACTGATGAATCAATTGGAAGTTGCAGAAGCTCCCGGAAAAAGATTTAATTACCTGAGTGGCGATACCGAGCTGTTGGCCATGGTATTGAAACGTGCTACAGGAATGACACTGAGCGAATATGCGTCGGAGAAATTATGGAAAAAAATGGGTGCCGTTCACGATGCCCTATGGTCGCTCGACCAGGAAAATGGTATGGAAAAAGCCTATTGTTGTTTCAATTCCAACGCACGCGATTTTGCGCGTTTCGGACAATTGATTTTAAACAACGGTAGTTGGAATGGCGAACAGGTAATTTCTGAAGATTACCTCAGGGAAGCTACTTCCCCCGCCTCTTATCTTCTCGACGACAACAACAAACCCGTTGATTTTTACGGATTTCAATGGTGGATTATCCCGTATAAAGATCAATCCATTCCCTACATGCGCGGTATTTTAGGTCAATATATATTTGCCTTGCCCGAACAAAATGCGGTGATTGTGCGACTTGGCCACAAGCGATCAAAACAATACGTAGGTGAACATACCATGGGTACCTATGTTTATTTAAACGCCGGGGAGTATATATTGGAAAACCAATAAATCAGGTAGGGGTTTTGTATCAATTAACGATTAAAAGATACTATCAATCCACTTTTTAAACCCGCTTACTTTCTCACGGCTCACAATCAACTCATCGGTTGTATTGACTTTCATGTTCACTTTAAGCCTTGTGGCCGAATAGGATTGGATATCTTGAATGGCATTCAGGTTAACGATGAAGCGGCGACTAATTTTAAAGAATTGTTTGGGGTTTAGCAGTGGGAAAATATTCTCCAACGATCCGTCCAACAAGAAATCTTTGTTATCGAGCGTCTTGGCATAGGTTCCTTTGTTTAAACTGTAGAAATAGCCGATATTCTTTGTCCAGATGATTTCCATTTTACTACCAATTTGAACTGCAAAACGCTCTTTGAAATTTCCCTGGAGCAACATCCGCATTTCGTTGATAATTGAAGATGAAATCGGCGCTTCTTGCTTGTTCCAAAGGGTCTTGAATTTATCAATGGCGTGAATTAATTCTGTTTCCAAAATGGGTTTGAGCAAATAATCAACGCTGTTCAGCTTAAAAGCCTTCACTGCATAATCGTTGTAAGCCGTAGTGAAAATAACCGGAAAAGCCACTTGGGATTGTTCGAAAACAGACAAGCTTAGCCCATCTTCTATCTGGATGTCGAAAAATCCCAAATCGATGGAGTTTTGCTCAATAAATTCTTTAGCCTCCTTGATGGAATGTGCCACTCCAACAAGCTCGTAATCGACCTGAATTTTATCCAAGAGCCATTGCAGCCGGGTAACGGCCAATGATTCATCTTCAACAATCAAGATTTTCATTAGAATTCAATTTTATGGGTGAAACATATATGATCACAGAGCCAAGACGACTGTTTCGAAAAAAACACATTTAGCAAGCTAGTCAACATCTATCAATGGAATTTTTACAGTGAATTTATCCGTTGTATCTTCAATAACACAATGTTGATCGGAAACCACCGCGTAACGATTCATGATATTGGACAAACCCACTCCATGAGAAGCCTTCACCTCTTTGGTCATTGTTTTATTATTGCTCACAACCAGGTATTTATCTTCAAATGAAATGGTAATATGCACCTTTTTATTTTGAGAGATAATGTTGTGTTTAAACACATTTTCAAGCAGCAACTGCAACGATAGTGGAATAATCATGGCATTTTCGTTGCCCTCAAATTTTTGGATGGTCAGGGTAAAATTCTGGTTAAACCTGATGGCCTGTAAATCGGCAAAATCCTTTGCGAAAGCAACTTCTCTGGCAACAGGAACCAAATCTGCATCCTGGTTGTTTAATACATAGCGGTATATGCCCGACAATTTAGAAATAAACAAATCAGCTTTGTTGACATCAATATGGATAAGGGTGCTCAGAGCATTCAAACTATTGAATAAAAAATGGGGATTTATTTGAGATTTGATCGTGTCAAACTTGGCCAAATCAGCCTCTTCTGTGGCTTTTTGCGTTTCCTTTTGAGCCTCAACAAACTTTTGCATGTATGTTCTCGACAGAATAATGAAAAAGATAACCAGTCCGATAAGAATGGTACTCAACGAAGTAACCACAAGACCCGTTCTCGAAAACATGCTTTCAAAAGGAATATGATAAACAAACCTGTACCAGAGGACATTTACTAAAAACACATCCACTGTGATGTAAATAAAAATGGCTACCAGCAGAATGATATAAACCTTTACAGGCTCATGTTTCATGTTCAGTTTAGCCACAATAAAATTCGATATTACACCAGAAAAGCTGATGGAACCACCTATCACAACTCCGTAACACACCCATAGTATAATGTCAGCAAACTTAAAATCGCGGTTACCTGAAATTAACGAAAACAGAAATGTGATGACGATACTTACCACCAAAACAATAAGTAGACTTTTGATATGCTTCATGATCATTGAGCTAATTTTGGCTAAAATATTTATTTATTCTGACAGATAAAAACCAAACGAGCAAATGATACTCCAGATGGGAGCCACTTGCTCGTTTTCTATACCTACTACATGACTAATAGCTACATTTAAGGTACATTTCGTTGTTGGTTTTTGCTCCCCAGACAGGTTTGAGATAATCAGCGGAATCTTGTTTTTTGAACAATTCGGCAGCTTTGGCAAACAAAGGAAGTGCCTTTTCTTTTCCACCACCATATTCCACCGGAGTATAATACACATTTTGCGCCATCAAAAAAGCTGCTCTTGGATTATTGGGGTTGCGTTTTTGAGCTTCCATGAGCAAAGAGGTTGCTTTGCCCGAATAAACCTGACCATTCATGCGTGGATTTAACATAATCATGGCCTGAAAATAAAACGCCTCCAACACCAACAACTCATCGTTATCAGGAGAAAGCTTTTGCGCCTTTTCGATTTCGGATTTGGCTTTGTCAAGGATGGAAGTTTTTTGGGCAATGTCTTCTATCGACCAGCTTCCCAAAATATAACAATAGGCTGCATAATACAACGGCTCAACTCTGTTCTCATTTTTTTCGGCAATGGATTGAAACTTATCCCCCAATTCAAGGTAATTGATTTGATCGCTTTGGCTTCGAAGCTTGGTCAGATTTTCTTTCATTGCTTTATTAAAGGCATGTGTTCCGCCAAATGCCAACATGGATATGACGACAAGGGTCATAGTGATCATACTTTTTTTCATATTTTTTATGTGTTGATTAATGTGGCAGCGAAAGTAGACTCTCTGAGAGGCCAAAAAAAATAATCCTAACCCAACTGTTGCATAACGTGGATGAATCGTAGAAAAAGGGAGATGAACAAAATTGATTGACTAACCTTGTCCACAGGTTTGAATTGAAAAAACAAAAACAGCCTCGGGGACAATTAAGTTAAACCAAAAGAAAGTTCGGTATTTGATATGTGCAAACTTGAAGCAAAAACAACCTTTAACACTAATTTCTATAGTTAACCGTAGAATTTAATATAGAATTTCTATGGTTAACCATAAAAAATTGCAGCATCATGAATGATCTATATACCCATCCACAAGCCCCAAAAACCTGGATCGACCATTATGGGAATGATTTCCAATGCATCACAAAGGAAAACTATTTAGCGTTTATCGTTTAGGGAAGTATTGTAAGGCTATTCCACAATTTCATTTCAAAGGGAATTATTTCAGATCATTACATTAAATTTTATTTCGAACTAAGCGGCTTATTTTATCCAAAAGCAATTGCTTATCAATGGGTTTAGATATATAATCGTTGCATCCCACCGAAAGTGCTTTTTCTTCATCCCCTTGCAGGGCATAAGCCGTTTGGGCAATAATAATCATCTCTTTATTGAATTTCCTAATCTCAATGGTGGCCTGATAACCATCCATCACCGGCATTTTAATGTCCATTAAAACAACATCAATGTCAGGATTTTCTTTAACCATCGACACAGCTTCCATTCCTGATGACGCAGTTAAAATTTCGCGGCAATAGTCTTTAATGGCAATGGAAATAAGCAGCTCAGAAGTATCGTCATCTTCCACAACCAGCACTTTTAGGTTAGCCGATTCATATTCGAGATCAGATACAGCCTCTTCTGCTAGCACCTCCTCGTTTTTATTTTTCAAAGGAAGAGTAAAATAAAACTGTGATCCGGTTTTTCCATCACTCTCTAACCAGATATTGCCTCCCAACATTTCTACATAAGCTTTGGTAATCGCTAATCCCAGACCCGCCCCTTGATAAGCTTGTTTATCAGCAATATCCGCCTGAACAAACCGATCGAACACTGCTTTTTGTCGGTTCAACGGAATCCCGATACCGGTATCTTTTACAAAAAATTGCAGGTAATCGTCCACTTGCTGAAACCCAAAATCAATGGTTCCCTTTTTGGAATACTTAATGGCATTTTTAACCAGGTTGGTTAAAATGGCATACAATTTTTCCCTGTCAGTGTTAAGGAAAACATCATCGTACGATTTAGGGTTACGGTTTATTAATTGAATGTTTTTCTGTTCAGCCTCAGGTTTAAAAAAAGTCTCAATATACTCAAGTTGCTCATTAACATGAGTTTGAGAATAATAAATCTCCATCTGGCCGGCTTCCACTTTCGAAATATCAATCAAATCGTTGATGATATTCAGCATGCGTATGCCACTTTTCTCAATAATAGAAATGTACTTGCTTTGGTCTTCATGCTTTACCAATGGCTCCTTCAATAACCTGGAAAAACCAAGAATGCCATTCATGGGCGTTCTGATTTCATGGCTCATGTTGGCTAAAAAAGCTGATTTTAACCGATCGCTTTCCTCGGCACGCTCTTTGGCAATGACCAACTCTTCCAAGGCAAGTTTCCTTTCGGTGATGTCAGTAAGTGAACCAACAATGGCGATGGTTTTTCCATTTTCAACGATGGGAGCCTCGCGCACTTCGACCCATATTTTTCTACCTGATTTGTGAACCAATTCCAACTGATAGGTAGGCTGAGTAATTCCGGTATCGATAGCTTTTTGAGTCACCCTTATACCTTCCTCATTATTGGGATGATCAGATAAAAACTTTGTCCAATTAATGATGGCTTCCGAAGGAGTATACCCTATGATATCAAATGATTGGGGACTTACATAAGTAAGTTGATGGTTAACATCATGCTGATAAAACATGTTGGTACTGTTTTCAACAATGCTTCTCAGTTTAAGTTCATTTTGCTCCAGGGTTTTTTCAGCCAGCAAACGGCTATTCATTTCTTGTTCAAGATTTTCATTTTTTTGTTTCAGCTCAAGTGTGCGATGTTTGACCTTGGATTCGAGATTGTTGGCCATCTTCCTGATATCTTCATCGCGGGTTCTGATTTTATCCAACATCAGATTAAAATTATCATACAGCACCCCAATTTCATCCTGGGTTACCTTTTCCAAGTGAATTTGATAATCAGGATTGGTTGAAATCAACAAGGCTTGTTCAGATAAGTACACGATGGGTTGCGTAATCGATCGTGACAACCGAACTCCTATAAGCATTGATATCACTAAAACAAAAAACAAAATGAGTGTGGCAAAAAGGATGGATTCATTTATTTGTTCGTTGAGTTTAGTGGTCGACGCCACAATAATTATTTGACCCAATTTTTGATCATTGTGGTAGATGCTGTTGGAAACATACAATTTATTGTGAATGAATTCAGTACGGATTGATGTGGTGAAGATATCGGGAATAATTACCAAACTATCACGATAATAAGTTACAAACTGGCCAAGGCGAATATCAAGTACCTGAACCATAAGTACTGGCGGTACGGAATCGAAACTCGAAATGATTTGTTCGCCGGTATGTGTATCATTAAAGTCGAGGGCAACCATAATATTGCTCTCAATTACCTTTGAGTAAGCTTGTATTTCATCGATCAGGCCCGAGCGATACAGAGCTATTTCCTTGACCATCAAAATGGTTGTACTCACCGACAAAGCAACAAAAATTGTTAACCCTATGATTAATATATTCTTTTTTACCAGGGTGATATTTCGCCATTTAGTAATCATATGAATCCCATTCTAATTTGATTGTTTATTTTTAATTTTTCCAATGGAATATAGCTGACTGTGCAATTGGATATTTGAGCGGCTAATTGCCTCAGGATTCAACTCGAACTTTACCCTATTTTCGTCGATATAGAAATTAATCATCACCCCTTGTTCGAATAATGCTTCGTCATCGCTAAAGGTAAGGATGCTTTTATCTTGAATAAATTCGAGTATTTGACTGACTTCGTCCATTTTTGAGTGGCAAATAAACACCACCTGGCAATCAGCAATCAATTGATAATCATCTAGGCCAATCAAGCGAATGGCTTTATTGTTAAGTAACTTATCTGATGGAAAAGTAAACTGTGCAATTTCTTCCGGTGTACCAACAACAACGATATCAAATGTAGAGGAATCGGGTCGACCATCAGGCCAGGTTACGTAATTACATATTTTGAAAAGGGTAGCCGATTTTAGCTCATACTCATGCACCAGTTGAGGAGTTTCACCAACAAAACCAGAACACAAGAGAACCAAAACAGTTGTCACAATTAAAATATGTCGTTTTACGTTAATCAAATGAGTTTCATTTAAAAGTATAAGTTAATCGAACCCTGAAATTTTGTCCGGCACGTGGAATATCATGGGTTACAAAATCAGATTCTTCAGGGTCGATATGATCTACATTGAACAAATTGTATCCGGAAAGTTGACAAGACAACCCCGGAATTTTTTTGATAATACTATTCAGGGTAAGGGTGGCCGTTACCAGCGCTCTCCCCTTAACCGGATCGCGCTGATCAACAAGATTAAGTGTCCCTGAGGAAGTAAACCCCTTGTAGTTGCTTCTCAACCGCTCGCTGGTATAATTTACACTTACATTGGCAATGATCTTTTTAGTGAAATTGTAGTTACCACCCACATTAAATATAAACGCGGGATTTCTTCCCGACTGTAAATCGGTTTGGGTATACGAAACAGAATCGTTAAAATGAATGACCTGGTGGGTAGTATTCTTAACATTGACATAGGAAAAATTAATGAAGGCATATTTATTTTTTGCAGCAGTTATACGCATTTCAGCCTCAATTCCAGAAGCATGGTATTTACCGATGTTTCTATATTCACCGTTTTCATCGCGTAAAATAAGTTGACGGGCATTGTTCAGAAAATAGGTGAATGTCCATTTCATGGTTTTTGAAAAACTATAGCCCACCTGTCCTTCCCAAGTGTACATATTTTCAGGTTTCAGGTTGGCATTTCCAAACGATACCGAATTATTTGCTTGAAATAACTCGTGAAAAAAAGGAGCTCTGAAAGCTTTGCCGTAGAGCACCTTAAAATAAAATTTAGCAAACGGGCTGTAAACCAATCCTATCCGAGGATTGAAGCTCGACCCCACATCGCTATAACTATCATATCTTGATCCAAGGGTTAACACCAGCGATTTACTGAATTGTTCGTTTATAGAGAATAACTTCTGTAGGTCGAAAGTCATTTGTCCAAAAACAGCGGCCACATTACGGGAAGCATCTTTGTTCCAGTTGGCCGAGTCAGACACATCAACCAAACCACCCAAATACTGGTTAGGCTGGTAGGTTATACCATTGATAACGAGTGGTTTTCCAGTCGTATTGGTGTTACCATAGGTTGATACTCCAAACTGATTGATATATTCATATGAAGCACCTACGAGTATATCAATTCCCTCTATTAGTTCATAATCAACATTCAATTCGCTTCCCACCACAAATAAATCTGATATCACCTCTAAATTAACGCCCTCATCCACAGGGAATGGCGACAAGGGATAAGCCTCTGAAAAAAGTTGAGTGGTTTTTTCAGAAAAAATCTCATACAAACCATCATAATGGTAATAATCACCATATCCTTTTATTTGAATGTCTATTTTTCGGCTCACGGGCAAATCGTATTTCAATTCACCAAAACCGATGTAGCTTTTGATATCGTCTCCATCTGTGAGTGCCAACGAAACACCAATGGGGCATTCGGTTTCAAGCCCTTGAAAGAAACCGGTAAACGAAAGGTTACCTCTGGAGAAGAAGGGTTGTAAAGTATAATACCTGGCTCCTTCAGTGGTATATCCCGGACTCGAACTGTAGGGTGAACCAAAGAGTTTTGTAGCTTTATCCGACTTGACAAGCAATGAAGGCCCATCTGTTTGAGCGTAATCGGCATACAAGTAAAACTTTGATTTGCTGTTGGAAAGTGATATTTCAGCCGTTTGCTTAAATGTATTAAACGAACCCCCTGAGGTCGTTAACTTTACCGGGTCGCTTTGTGTTTTGGTAATGATATTTATCACCCCCAAAAAGGCATTGGTACCGTAGAGTGCAGACCCGGGGCCACGGATAATTTCGATGCGCTCGATATTGTCTAAAGGCAATGTATTGATGTGAAAAAAGGGATCGCCCACGGCAGATTCCAGGGTGTGGCCATTCAGCATGATCTTGGTTTTGTTGTTCGATCCGGTGCTGTACATACCACGCATGCCGACATACGACAGGGGTTGAAAGGGTTTTTGGATGATATCCATCCCAACCACCGACCTAAGCACATCTTCAAGGTTACGGGCCCCCATATTTTGAATTTGATGCGATGAAATTACAGTAGCCACACCCGCAGCATACTCAAGCAATTCTTCAGATTTAGATACCGTACTAATTTTAACCTCTTGTAATTCCTCGAGGCTCATTTCCCATATATCAACGCTTTTCACTTCTTGAGAAAAAGAGGTAGAATAGGCCAAAACAAATACCATTGTCAGCGACCACACAACAATACTTGTAACTGGTTTCATATTTATTATTTTACAGAAATACTACCCACCAAAAAAAATCAACTTTGCAGAATGCTATTGGTCAAATATAAGATATTATCCTTAAGTTTCTTAAGCAAGTAAGTGTTTTTTACCTGAAGCCGAAACGAATTCTTTCTTGAAGTCCTGTAAAAAATGGTTTTGCCGAAAATAAAATATAAACCTGCTATAAAACATAAGACTGATCATTTCGACCAGAAAGTGGATGAAATCTACTACATATAATTCACCCTTTGCTTTGCAACTCGTATAAAAAATGAATACTTTTACAATCCAAACCCAAATTGCTGCTCATGTCTCACTTTTTTAATCTGCCAAAAAACAAATTAAGCCATTTCAGTCTTTTTTTGGTAAGTCCCTACCTGTTAGCCGTTTATGTTTGGGGAGCAATCCTGCTATTCTCACCTCAGCACTTTCAAAAATATGAAGCAAAAATTCTGGAAAGTCACAATAGAAATACTGATTATCAAATATATTATCATGATATAGACAACGACAGTACCAGTGAGAAAATACATACTTTAGTTAATGACGGCTCAAATACTCCTGCGGTGTCTTTTTATCGCGATGACGACAAAATTATAAATCAATGGAATTTACGTGGTACTTGGTTAACAGATCAAAAACTATTTTTTGGCGATTATAACGACAATGGATATGCTGAGGTTTATTGTGTTACCCGGGTAGGTGATTCGTTATTTTTGAATGCCAGAGAATTGTTGGCAGTAAACGGATTAGCTCTCGAGGACATTTTTGTTAGTCGATCAAACCTATTTGATATTGATAAGGTTGATGCGTTTGTTGTTGATGGAAAAACCATAGATATCAATGATGACGGTTTTAAGGAATTTGTTTTTACTATTTTTAGTGGGTTTTCAAACCAACCCAGAAACACTTTTGCCTATGATATCCATAATAAGTTGCTAACCAGATCGCCATTAAGTGCAGTAGGGTTAGCTAGTGATATACAATATTTGGACCTAAACGGAGATGGCATTGATGAAATAACAGGTTGTATTTCTGCCGTTAATAATATTCATCGCGCCATGCCCTACACCGATAGTTGTTCGTGGTTGATGGTACTAAATCTAAAGGACAGTTTGCGTTACCTGTTCCCACCAATTCGGTACAATGGAAAATTTGGCGGAATTATGCCAAGTTTTATCCTCGTTAACGAACGCATCTATATCGCCACCATTTTCTATTGTAATTCAGATCAATACGTCACGAATGGTTCTGTTTTGCAATTATATAATACTGAAGGGGAGCTGCTCAACGAAAAGCTGATTCCTAAAAAGGAATATGGTAGCATTCAAGTAATAAACTCAATTAAAGGCAATGATAAATACTTTTATTTGATCGATTCGAAAGGGAGAATTTATACTTCGGATACATTGCTAAATATTAAGCTATTCAGCGAGCCTAATTTTGAGGATCTGATGATTAATTATAGAAATATGATAAAATTGGATGTGGATAACGATGGTGAAAAGGAATTATTGATGATTGCCACGCAGCAATCAACCAATAAACTGATCATTTACAGATCATCGTTAGAAGAATCTACTATAATCGATCTTCCTGAATCAAACTTGATTCTCAACTACCATGTCACACTTAAAGAGAGCGGAAATGGCATGCCACCGATTATCGTTTTTCAGGCAGGGCATGAAGTCTGCTCTTTGTCTTATGGCAAATCAAACTATTACTTACTAAAATATCCGGCTTACTTTGGTCTTTACTTTTCGCTATTGCTCATTTTCTGGGGATTGCAAAAAGCCCAAAATAAATTGGCGCAAAGCAGGTTCGAGACTGAAAAAAGGTTAATGCACCAACAACTTGCCATTTCTAAAAATCAATTGGAGCCACATTTTATGCTCAATACGCTGAACAGTATTGGCTATATGTTTGCCAACGAAAATCAGGAAAAAGCGCAGTTCTATTTTGGCAAGTTTGCTTCCCTAATCAGGCGGGGACTCACCTATGCCGACAAAACCGAGACCAGCTTAAAAGAGGAGTTGGCGTTTGTACACGACTATCTTGTTTTACAAGAAAGGAGGTATTCAGAGCTAAGTTTTACTATTGAGAATAAAGATGATATTGATTTGGGAAACGTTAGGATTCCACATTCATTGATATACACGTTTGCCGAGAATGCATTAAAACACGGACTATTTCACAAAACAGGTGCAAAATATTTGGATATTGAGGTCATTTCCCAGGATAAAAAGATAGCAATCATCATCAAAGATAACGGCATTGGCAGAAAGCGCTCCTCCGAACTTAAAACCATGGGCACAGGAAAAGGACTGCACATTGTTACCACAATTGTTGAGAGCTATAACAAGCTGTACAACCGATCGGTATCCTATGAAATCAATGACTTATTAGATGAAAAAGGTGTCGGTATCGGGACTGAAGTGCGGGTATTGGTTTAGTGTGCTGTGTTGTTTTGAGGAAATATCTCCCAAAGAGCCTTTTTACTTTTTCGACCTGACAGGTTAAAAAAAACCCTGTCAGGTCTTGGGCGGGTTCTTCTCTCCCACCTGGTTGATCAAAACCCGGCGGATGGAGAATGGAAGAAGCGTGTTATTAAGGATGGAGATACTTTCTTAGGGGAATCTCTCACTCTCTGAAACTTTTCCATCTTGGCTCACCGTCCACCAGTAAGCACCTCCCGAAGACACAAACATCTTCATTGTGGGTAATCGTGGTTGGAATAACTACTCCAAAAGATGGTCTAGAATACTTTGGAATTATTAACTTGTTGAGAGAATAAAAAAGTAAATTTCATTATTGGTATTTCACTTCAAATTAAAAAAAGTATATTTGTACAAATATGAAGTTGTAGTTCAAAATTGCACAAATGTATATTCAAAGAAAAATCGAAAAGGCTATTGTTTCTTTTGCCCAACAATTTCCGGTAATAGTGGTTACCGGTCCGAGGCAGTCGGGCAAAACCACCTTGGTGAGGC
>JBFHGX010000098.1:0-14941 GCA_041582875.1 Bacteroidales bacterium
ACTTCGAAGTTCATGATTCGTTAATCGATATTCGATATTCTTTTTTTTAATTCTTTTTGAATAACGAATGTCGAACACCGAACGCCGAATGCTGAAGTGGGGGTTTTACTTCGAAGTTCATGATTCGTTAATCGATATACGATATTCCTTTTTTTTAATTCTTTTTGAATACTGAATGCCGAACACCGAACTCCGAATGTTGAAGTGGGGTTTTACTTCGAGATTCATCATTCGTTAATCGATATTCGATATTCATTTTTTAGTTTTCTTCAAATATACTCCTCCAATCAGCACCAGAGTAGCCACAATAAAAGCCGGAACAAAAGAGTTTTTGGGCTCGAACTGATCTGGTTGCAGAATTCCCCAAGCAAACAACACTACATTGATTACAAATCCCGAAAGGATACTCCACAGTGCTGCTTTCCGGTAGGGATAGACGTCTTTATTGATGAGAGAAAACAGGGTAATGGGTGCGAAAATGGTGATGGTAGAAATGCCAACCACCATTAAATCGACGATATAAGGAAAAACCAGCGCCATGCCCAAAGCAATCAATCCAAAAACCATCGTTGCTGATCGAATTAGAACACTCTGACTAAGTTTTTTTGAGGATGACTTGGTTTTCCATCCCGCCAAATCCTTCACAGCTGAGATGGAAATGATATTTAAAAAACTGTCACCTGACGACATCAAAGCAGAGAGTAATCCTACCATGGCAAAGCCAAACAACATGCCTCCACTGTGGCGATCGATGAACACGTAGGCCACATCTTTTGGGTCGAGTTGCTCCTGACTAATAACGCGTATGGTCATCCCCACCAAGGGGAAAATTATGTAAAAGGGCAACATTCCCAATCCAGACCACAGACTGACCTTGCGTGCTGTTCGCTGGTCTTTGGCAGCAAGAATGCGTTGCCAGATATCCATCCGCACCAATACCGACCAACTTAAAAAAACGGGCAAAGCCAAAAGGAAAATCCAGCCGTAATAGGTGCCATAAAGCATGTTGGCAGGCAGTTCGGTTAATCGCTCAAAAACCTCAGTATCGTCGATGATTCCCGGAATAAACACCAAAACAATCATTACCACAATGGCTACAAACTGCACCATGTCCGTGAGGATTACGCCTGATAATCCGGCAATAGCTGTGTAAACCACCACAATCAATGCTGAAATGATGACGGCTGTGGTGTATCCAATTTCGAAACCGTATTTTAACAAGCTGGCCATGGCCACAAACTGAGCCGACAACAAAAAGAAAAAGATGAAGATATTTACTCCGCTCACCGTGGAGGAAAAAATCCGGGTAAACCTAGAGGACTGAAATCGTGTATAGCGGTGGTTGAGGTAGTGGGGAAAGCTGTACAATTGGTGTTTGGCGCCAAAATCACGGATGGATCCGGAAAAGAAAAACAATAACACAAACCCGATGACATATGCAATACCAATACCCACGGCGGCTAGCCCCGACTCATAGCCCATGGCAATAAGCCCGATGGAAGTTCCTCCGCCAACAAAGGTCGCCAATGTGGTAAATACCAGCGGAATGGTTTTGGTTTTGCGGTTGTTCACCAAGTATTGATCCAGATCAGAAGTGCGCAAATGCCTGATGGAAATGATGATGATAAACACCAGGTAAAGGATGATCCAAAAGAGGAGTTCGTGGGTCATGTTATTAAGTTTAAAGTGAGCTAAAGTTTAAAATGCCTAAAGTTGGAGCATTTCACGATACTTATCTAATATTCCTTTTTTTATCTTCCTTTTCAGTTTTCAATTTTTGTGAAAACAACCAATTTTGGCTCCAATAAAAGAACCTGATTTCATACCCAGAAACCTAAAAATCTGGTTTTTCATCCTGATAACTTTAGTGCACTTTAAACTTTACACTCCCCCCTCTATTTCCCTTCAAACCTCCTATTAATATAGTCATTCATTTCTTTTAGTGAAGACACTTCCTGGGATGCGTTTCCCGAACGCACATAAAACTTTTCCATTTCCTGACCTTGTTTGCTTTTTGTTTTGATAAACAAAGGGCGCACACCGGGATGAATGTGGATAATACATATGGTTTTATCTTTTATTTCAGGAAACTGAATGTGTAGAAAATGATTGGCGAAAGTAAGTCCGAATTGGTTGGTGATGAGCTTGCGCAGATGGAGCTCAAAATAATCAACATCCTGTTTCTTTAGGGTTTTGAAGTCGGGTTCCAGTCCAAGGATTTCTAAATTGTCGGATACCCCAATGAACAACGTTCCTCCTTTGGCATTGGCAAATGCTGAAATACTTTTTAGAATCACCACTTCCAGAGCGTTATTCACCACTTTCTCGCGGTAATCCCATCGCAACGACGATTTGAATTCTACTTTTTCTGATTCTCCTTTATGAATCATGGGTAGAATTTCGCTATCTGGCCAAGGTTCTGGGGGTTCTGGAGTGCTGATGAGGGTTTCGCGGTGTTTGCGCTTCATGGTAAAATATGAAAGCACACCTAAAATGAAAAACAAGGCAGCCAGATAAACATACAGCAATTCTTGTTTATTTTCTGTTTTGGCTAAATCGCTGGCCGAGATAGTTACACCATATCCTGTAACGCCAAGCTTTTCTGGGATGGTGATAAGTCGGGTCCAATACACTTCATTATCCCGGGTAAAGGAGTATGAGTAGTCTTTCTTCTCTTCCCTGGCCTGCCAATCGTTAATCAGTTTGCTAACCTCGATATTTAGGCTGGTATATAACTTAATTTTATTGGTATCAGCGGTTTTCATGGGAGTTACGATGCCACTATTTTTGGTAATAACCGATACCAGTGGGTTTTTGTATTTTAAAACTGAAATAAACTGATTGCCCATTTCAGTTGTGCTGTATAAAAAAGCTACAGCCACATGTTGTTGATCGCGGGTATTTAAATCGAAAATGGTCATGAGCAAATCGCGACGCTCCTGCAATTGGCTTTGAGCGCTAATCCACAAATTGGAAGCATGGTCATTGATTAACTCGTCTTTAATCAATGAGTATGTACTGTCTTTTAAAAAGTAGCTATAAGTGTCGCTCCATTCGCTCACCACTTCCATTTGGTTGTTCATTCGTTGCCAGTTCACCAGCGAATCGGTATAGTTTTGGTTATGTGTGGTTGTCCATGTTTGCCCTTCATGTACCAGTACGTAACTGAATTGATTTCCAAAAATAATGACTCCTTTCAGAAATTTGTCTTGTTCCACCATTCGACTAAAAAATCGATTTAAGGTGTCGGGTTGCAAGCCGGCCATGTTATGACTAATGACCTTTTTGGAGAGTTTTGTTTTAGAATTTTCCACAATATCCAAAAAGCCAATGAAACTCTTGCTAAACCTATTGGTGGTTTTGGAGATAATTTCGTCTGCAAAAGTTTCTTGCTGACTTCTGATCCAGTAGACTGTTAAACTTGAGAGCATAAAGAAGAGAAAAAGTATGGTAAACCAAATACTTACTTTTTTATTGAACATGGTTGGTGCTTTTAGACTTCAAAGTTAGCAGAATTTGCCAGAAAATCAATGTTTCGGCGCAAGCCTTTATAACCTGCACGTTGTACGGCCGAATGTTTAAATAGCTGATTAAAAAGAGGTTTGTCTAGTTGTTGCCAATCTTCTTTTTTCATTATTTTTAACTTATCGGATGGGTTAAAATCGGGTTCCATGTTAGGTTGGCTAAACCGGTTCCACGGACAAACATCCTGACAAATATCGCATCCGTAAAGGGTATTTCCAAAATTACTTTTAGCGGATTCATCCAGTGTTCCCCGGTATTCGATGGTTAAATACGATAGGCATTTTCGGGCATCTACATTAAAGGGTTGGATAGCTTGGGTAGGACAGGCATCGATGCAACGGGTACATTTACCACAAAAATTTTTCGGATCAGGTTCGTCCTCGTAAGCCAATTCTAAGTCCACCAATAATTGGCCAATAAAGAAAAATGAACCTGCTTTTTTATTGATCAAACAAGTGTTTTTACCTATGAAACCCAGTCCGCTTTTACGCGCCCATGCTCGGTCGAGCAGGGGAGCAGAATCCACAAAAGCACGTGCCGATCGTTGACCTGTTTTTTCTTCCAGAAATAAGTGTAACTGGTTGAGTTTATCTTTTATAACATAATGATAATCTTTACCATAGGCATATTTTGATAGGATAAAGTTGTTTTCTGTGGGCAATTCTTCTTCTGGAAAATAGTTGAGTAAAACCGTAATCACCGATCGTGTATTTTCGAGCAACAAAGCAGGATTATAGCGTTTTTCCCGGTTGTTTTCCAGGTATTTCATGTTTCCATGATGGCCTTCGTTAAGCCATTTTTCGACACGTTGCGCATCTTCTTCCAAAAAAACAGCTTCTGATATCCCGCAATCAGAAAATCCCAACTCTTTGGATTTCTGCTTGATGGAGTCGCTGAGTGATTGTTTTGACAGGTCGGTCAGATGCATAGTACATGAATTAAAAGAGTTTTCCCTGTTCAGGATTTTTAACTCTTCCTAAATGTTTATAAGCCTGTTCGGTGGCTTCGCGTCCACGTGGCGTTCGCATAATGTACCCTTCTTGAATTAAATAAGGTTCATATACCTCTTCGATGGTGCCACCTTCTTCTCCCACGGCAGTGGATAAAGTCGTAATGCCTACCGGCCCTCCTTTAAATTTATCGATAATGGTTGATAAAATGCGGTTATCCATTTCGTCGAGACCGTGTTTGTCCACATTAAGTGCAGCCAGAGCATACTGAGCAATTTTCATGTCAATTTTTCCATCGCCTTTTATTTGGGCAAAATCACGCACTCTGCGCAAGAGCAGGTTGGCAATACGCGGAGTTCCGCGACTACGTCCTGCAATTTCAATGGCTGCTTCATGATCGATTACCACGTTCAGGATGCCGGCAGAACGATTAACAATCTTGGTAAGGGTGGTAACATCATAATAGGACAATCGTGAAGTAATCCCGAAGCGCGATCTCAGAGGAGCTGTGAGGAGCCCTGACCGGGTAGTTGCACCAATGAGCGTAAAAGGGTTAATCACGATTTGAACAGAACGGGCATTGGGGCCGGTTTCGATCATGATATCAATTCGGTAATCTTCCATGGCCGAATACAGGTATTCTTCAACCACAGGACTTAGTCGATGGATTTCATCGATAAAGAGGACATCGTTTGTTTCCAGGTTGGTTAGCAATCCGGCAAGGTCTCCTGGTTTATCCAGTACAGGTCCAGAAGTTGTTATAAGGTTAACCTGTAATTCGTTGGAAATAATATTTGATAGTGTCGTTTTTCCAAGTCCTGGAGGGCCATGTAACAAAACGTGATCCAGTGCTTCGCCACGAAGGCGGGCTGCCTGCACGAAAATCTTCAGGTTTTCGACCACATTGGGCTGACCAGAAAAGTGCTCAAAATGTCCGGGACGCAAGGTTTTTTCAATTTCTATTTCGCCTTGGGTAAGTCCTGTTCCAGAGGCATCCAGGTTTTCATTCATAAGAGAATTCTTTTTCACAAAAGTAGCCGAAAAAGTGATGTCAGGAAAGTATAATTTGGTTCTACACCTTTCATCTGTCCGGTCTATAAGGTGAACGTTTACAGTTTGTACAGAATAAATCGGTAGGGTTGGCTTGTAAAATCGAAAAAAATCACTAAATTAGCAGCATTGCAAATGTTGGTATAAATTGTCTAAGGTGAATTAATTTTATGCGTTATGAAAACATTATTGGTTGCCTTCGATTTTTCACAAAATTCGATTCATTCTCTTGAATATGCGTTGGTTTACGCTCAAAAGCTTAATGCTTCTCTGCACTTGGTATGGGTTGACAATTCACAGGTAGGGGAAAGTATGGTGGACACTATTGCAGGTGATTTGCGCATCGAATCAAAAGCCTATCTTGATTCGGTTGTAAAAAAGTATCAGAGTCAAACACCACAAGGAAAAATTCATGTTATGCTCAAACGTGGGAAAGTATATCAGGAAGTTGCAAAAGCAGCCAAATCCATAGGTGCTGATATTATTTTTGCCGGAACACACGGCGTTTCAGGATATGAGCAATATTGGATTGGCAGCAATGCTTATCGTATTGTAGCACAAGCCCCTTGTCCGATTATTACATTGCGGAGCAACTATCAAATTAAACAAGAAATCAGGAACATTTTGTTGCCGCTCGACAGCACATTGGAAACCAAGGAGAAACTACCAATGGTTGCCGAATTGGCTCTTCATTTTGGAGCCACCATTCATCTGCTCGAAATATACAATACCAATATCAGTGTAATTAGAAAACGCATAGCAAAATTTAGTGAAGAAGCTACTAAATGCTTAACTGAGAAGCAGGTGCTGTTTGTTACAGAAAAAATTGAAGCTGATAATGTAGCCGCTTCCATTTTGCGGTATATGGAAGAAAATCAGGTAGATTTGATTTCCATTATGACAGATCAGGGGACAACTTCTGCAAATAAATTTTTAGGTGCTTATTCACAACAGTTAATCAATAATTCAGTTATACCTGTATTGAGTGTACGTGCAAAAGAAAGTCATTGAAAAATTTTATTAACATGAGATTTGCCATTTTATTTGGTTTATTATTTAGCCTGATGTCGGGTAATTGTTTGGTAGCTCAAACAGGGGTAGGGGAGTCGGATGCGTATATTGTTGCGCCGGATGTTGATAGTTTAGTTGCTTTACATATGGCCTATAATCAAGCGTTTCCTGAGTTTTCAGGTTATCGTATTCAATTGATGATGGAGTCGGGGAATCATGCTTTGGCGGAATCTGAGGAGCTGATGGCTGAGTTTAGTGAGAAATACCCTGATGTTGGAAGTTATATTACCTTTAGGGAGCCTTATTACCGCGTTCGTATTGGAGATTTCCGCACGCGATTGGAAGCCGAAAACTTTTTATCAAAAATTACACGAAAGTATCCCAGTGCATGGGTTATTCAGGATGATATAGTAATTCCGAGTTTATTACAACAACCAAAAGCCAACGATTATGAGTAAAACTATTGTAGTAGGTATCGATTTTTCCGATTGTTCAATTAACGCACTTGAACATGCCATCAGCATTGCACGAAATGCTAAGGCCGGAGTCAGGATGGTTTGGATTAACCACCTGGATTATTCAAAAGAAATTTTTTCGGTTGAACCTGACAATATTATCAAAGAGGTAACCGATCGATTTAAGGAACTTGTTAAAACTTATCGTTTTCATTTGGCTGATCACCCGCTTGATTTTGAGATTAGAAAGGGAAAGGTTTATAAGGAAATTTGTTTAGCTGCTGATGAGGTAGATGCCTTTTTAATTGTGATTGGCACACATGGATCAGCAGGATTTGAAGAGTTTTGGATTGGAAGCAATGCCAACAGAATTGTAAGTAGCAGTAAAGTACCCATTTTGACCATTCGTGGTGGTGTAGATATTGGTACGGATTTAAAACGTATAGTAGTGCCCATGGATAGTACCGTTTGCACACGCGAGAAATTGCCCATGGCTGCGTTGTTGGCCAAGTATTTTCATTCGGAGATTCATCTTTTAGGATTGTTTACCACACAGGCCGATGATTTAAGGTACCGCATTAAAAATTACATTGCTCAGGCAGAAGAGTATTTAACTGAAAATCAGATTAGGTATAAGGTTGCTTTTGTAGAAGCAGATAATATTACTGATGAAACATTAAAATATGCTGAAGGCATCAAAGCGAACCTGATCGCAATTATGACCGAACAAGAGATCTCGGTTACTAATTTGTTATTGGGACCATATGCGCTTCAGATGGTGAATCATTCACCAATTCCTGTTTTAAGCATACATCCGCAAAAGCCATAAATTTATGGCGAATTACAAAAAAAGGCTGCATCAATTGATGCAGCCTTTTTTTGTTGATACTGAGCCTAATGCTTAATAATATCGTTATTTTTATTGTAAAACTGGTACTCCATGAAATGAAAATCTCTCATTCCTTTTACTTTGATCCATTGTTTGTATTTTAAATACCATTTCACCTGATATTTCCAAAAGCCTTTTTTCAAATAGGCTTCGATATAGGGATGAATTCCCAACGTCAGGTTTTTTTGATTTTGATCTTGGATCAAATAATTTAAGTTATTCTCTATTTCGTCAACAATCATCATGCTTGATTTAATTTCGCCGGTACCATTGCACACGGGGCATTTTTCAAGCACAGGAACAGTCATTTCCGGGCGTACCCGTTGGCGGGTAATTTGCACCAAACCAAACTTGCTGGGAGGAAGAATGGTATGTTTGGCCCGGTCTCTGGCCATTTCATCTTTAAGTTTTTGATAAAGTGCACGTCGATTTTTAGCATCATGCAAATCGATAAAGTCAACCACAATGATGCCGCCCATATCGCGCAAGCGCAATTGGCGGGCCACTTCGGTAGCCGACTCAAGGTTCACGGTAAGGGCATTTTGCTCTTGTGAATTCTCCTTGTTTACACGATGTCCACTGTTGATATCGATAACATGCAAGGCCTCGGTGTGTTCGATGATAAGATACACGCCACTTTTAATGGTCACCGTTTTTCCAAACGAATTACGGAGTTGTTTATCAATTCCGAAGTGTTCGAAAATGGGTGCACGGCCTTTGTAATGTTTTACAATGTCTTTTTTGTCGGGAGCGATGGTTCCCAGATAAGCTTTAGTTTCTTCAAATAAGACTGGATCGTTTACGTGGATGGAGTTAAACGACTCGTTTAACACATCACGCAGAATTTGGGAGGTTCGATCCAACTCGCTCAATACCTTTTGCGGTGCCTTGAGAAGGGGTAGTTTACTGATGCAGCTTTCCCATTTTCCAACCAAATCGCGTAAGTCGGTATCCAGTTCAGCTACCTTTTTGTTTTCGGCAACTGTACGGATAATAACGCCATAGTTATTCGGTTTAATACTCGTAATCAGTCGCTTGAGTCTGCTTCGCTCTTCTTTGCTTCTGATTTTTTGAGAGATGGAAATTTTATTGGAAAAGGGGAGCAGTACAATAAATCTGCCCGGGAATGAAATTTCGGTTGTAATACGGGGTCCTTTGGTAGAAATAGGCTCTTTAGCTATCTGAACCAGAATTTGCTGACCGCTGATTAAAACCTGATTAATTTTTCCGGTTTTTTCAATGTCTTTCTCGGGTTTGATCTCCTCATGAGAGGTGAGGTGTGCTTTTTCGAGCAACCCGAGTTTAACGTATTTGTTAAAAGTGCGTATTTGCGGCCCCAAATCGAGGTAATGCAAAAAAGCATCCTTTTCGTAACCTACGTCGACAAAAGCAGCGTTTAGTCCAGGCATAATGCGCTTGACTTTACCCAAAAACACATCGCCAACAGCGAATTTGTTGTTGGTCTGCTCGTTATTTAATTCAACCAGATTTTTGTCCTCAAGTAACGCAATATTAACCTCCGATAGATTCGAATCGATAATTAATTCTCTATTCACGTGTTAAAATTTAAGGTGTACGATAGCCAAAATTAGCCATCATGGATGAGTTGAATTGCGGGACAAACAATGATAATTTATAGGAAGGATAAAAACACAATAACACAGGATTCATTAGAAGACCTGTGTTATTGTACAAAAGAAACGTTTATTTCTTCTTATGCCTGTTCTTCCTTAAGCGTTTTTTGCGCTTATGGGTCGACATCTTATGTCTTTTCCTCTTTTTTCCGTTTGGCATAATACTTATTATTAAATGATGAAAATTAGTTTCCTTTTACTTCGCTAACAAATGTCTTAGCGGGTTTGAATGCAGGAATGTTATGAGCTGGAATAATAATGGTAGTATTTTTTGAAATGTTACGTCCAGTTTTTTCTGCTCTTTTTTTAATGATGAAGCTACCAAATCCTCTTAGGTATACGTTTTCGCCTTCTACCATGGTCTGTTTTACAGTTTCCATGAATGATTCAACAACAGCTTGTACAGCTACTTTCTCGATTCCGGTTTTGTTGGCAATCTCTGTTACAATTTCCGCCTTTGTCATGTTAATATTATTTTAAATGATTAAATATTAGTTTTTTAGTTTGGTGGGCAAAAGTACTACTTTTTTAATAAAAAAAAGTAAATCGCTACTTTTTTTTCTTCTAATATGTTCTTTTTTAAGTAATTTCGACGCCGCATGAACAAAAAAATCGCAAAACTTTTAGCGTGGTATCAAAATTACCATCGTTCGTTACCTTGGCGTGAGACATCCGATCCTTACTTTATTTGGCTTTCTGAGATTATTTTACAACAAACCCGTGTAGATCAAGGTTTGCCCTACTACCTGAAGTTTATTGAGAGGTATCCAAATGTACGTCAATTGGCCTTTGCCGATGAGCAACAGGTTTATAAGCTTTGGCAAGGACTTGGATATTACAGTAGGGCCAAAAATATGTTGAAAGCCGCTCGAGAAATTGTGAATTCCTATGATGGTGTGTTTCCAGCTGATTTGAAATTATTGAAATCTCTTCCAGGAATTGGTCCATATACCGCTGCAGCCATTGCATCCATGTCTTTTAATTTGCCTCATGCGGTGGTGGATGGAAATGTGTACCGGGTTCTTTCAAGGCTTTTCGGGATAGCTACCCCCATTAATTCATCCCAAGCTTTTGGTGAATTTTTACAGGTGGCAGAATCGTTAATGCCACTTAAGGCTCCTGGTGTGTATAATCAAGCCATGATGGAATTGGGCGCTTTGGTGTGTAAACCCAAGAATCCTGACTGTTTGGATTGTCCGCTAAGTGAAATGTGTTATGCATTGGCCCATCAGCAAGTCGATCAGTTTCCGGTGAAAACTTCAAAGGTTAAGCAGCAAACTGTTTTTTACACCTATTATGTATGTAGTAAAGATGAACAGAATTCAAGGTTCGTTTTAATGAAGCAGCGTCCGGATAATGGAATCTGGGCCAACCTGTTTGATTTTCCTTGTGTAGAATCAAAGCACGCACTCTCACATGACGAAATGATGGCAGAAGGAATTAAAAGAGAATGGCTTGGCAGTAGCGGAATGCTAATCCATCATGTATCAGAAGAATACAAGCATTTGCTCACCCATCGCATCATCAGAGCCAAATTTATTTGGATTCAGTTGGAGAATCCTATTCCTGATGCGCTGAAAAAAACATTACTTTTGATAGAACAATCGTCGTTAACCGAATATCCGGTTCCGGTACTGGTAGAAAGGTACTTACGTGATGTTAAACTAATAGCAAAGTAGTTATTTATCGAATATAGAAGAAAATGGCAGGATTAAACAAAGTGATTTTAATTGGAAGAATTGGCAAAGACCCGGAAATATACACTTTTGATGATGGCACCAAGAAAATAAGTTTTTCTTTGGCCACTACCGAAAGCTACCGTGACAGGACATCCAACGAATGGAAAGATCAGACCGAATGGCATAATATTGTAGGATATAGGTATTTAGCTGATAAATCTGTAGCCAAGGGTGATTTAATTTATGTGGAAGGAAAGATTAAAAACCGCAAGTACAACGACCGCGATGGAAATGAAAAGTATATCACGGAGATTCTCTCCGAAAAGATCAATATTTTGGCAAAACCACAAGGCGGTGATCAGTCAGGAGGTTCGTACGAACGAAAAGCTCCACAAGAGAATTATTCAGGTCCTACCGAAAACCCTCAGCCTACGCCTCAAGCGAATGCCGAAGATGACCTTCCTTTCTAAATATCAGTTGATTAATTTGCAGGCATTTGTTTTCTTTGTACATTTGCCGCGTTTTATTGAGTGAACCAATTCGATTGTTTTGGAAACAGCAGATATTGATCCTTTAAGTTTTATCACCCTCATGCAAGAACCATTAACACATGGTTTTTCCGCTGGTGTTATTATTTCTCTATTGTTTTTATTGCTTCTTTTGATTATTTCCGGATTGATTTCAGGAACGGAAACGGCTTTTTTCTCCCTTTCTCCTGCTGATATTCAAACACTTAAAAATAGGAATGAGCCTAAGGATCAGTCTGTATTGGGTCTTATCCAAAAGCCAAAGCGACTCCTTTCCACAATTTTGATAACCAATAATTTTGTTAATGTAGGAATCGTTATTTTGTCTTCTTTCATTGTCGACAGTTTGATCTCACCTGAGGCCAATTATATTTTGGTAATGTTGATCCAAGTGGTTTTAATTACCTCAGTGATCCTGATTTTTGGAGAAATTATCCCCAAAATATTGGCCAATAAGGAACCCATGATGTTTGCCAATTTGATGGTAACACAACTGAAATTCCTCATCTCTTTCTTTAAACCCTTGAGCAGTTTATTGGTTAATTCAACCAATCTTATTGACAAAAAGGTGAAGAAGAAGGGGCACCACATCAGCATGAGCGACTTGTCGGATGCTATCGATCTCACTGTTGGTGAAAATATTACTGAAGATGAAAAGAAGATTCTAAAAGGGATTGCCACCTTTGGAGAAACGGAGGCTACCGAAATCATGCAGTCGAGGGTAAACATTACTGCGGTTGATAAAGCGGCCTCTTATCAGGAAGTCGTACAAATTGTACTCGAATCGGGATTTAGTCGAATTCCTGTTTATGAAGAATCGTTGGACCACGTGTTGGGGATATTGTATATTAAGGATTTAATCCCATATCTAAATCAGCCTGCTTTCGATAACTGGGTAAATTTAATTCGTCCGCCCTTTTTCGTTCCCGAGAATAAAAAAATTAATGATTTGCTTCAGGAGTTTCGTGAGAAGAAGAACCACCTGGCGATTGTAGTTGATGAATATGGTGGAACATCGGGCATTATCACCCTGGAGGATATTATTGAGGAAATTGTTGGCGATATTAGCGATGAGTTTGATAAAGATCCACATCAGTTTAAATATGAGTTACTTGAAGCCAATCGTTATTTGTTTGAAGCCAAAACTCCTTTGAATGATTTTTATAAAATCCTGCATCTGAAAGATGATTATTTTGATAAGGTTGTTGGTGAGGCCGATTCCATTGGAGGTTTGATGTTGGAACTTCAGGGCCGAATTCCCGACAAGGGAGATAAAATAAAATACCGTAAGTTTGAGTTTATTATTCATGACGCTGATGAAAGGAGAATCAAGGAAATAGAAGTTGCCATTGTTCCTCCAGCCAATAAGAAACCAAATGCACAAAAAACATAAATTTTTAGCCTTATCATTATCTGTTTTATTGCTCTTGTTGCTGGCAGCATGCGAACAGTCCTATAGTCCTAAACCACGTGGTTTTTTTAGAATCGATTTGCCTGCAAAAGATTATCAGGTTTCTGATAGTTCGTTGCCCTATATTTTTGATTATCCAACCTATACGGTGATCAGCAACGATCCTAAAGCTCCAAACGAGAAGTACTGGATCAATGTGAATTTCCCGGCCTATAAGGCTACCTTACATTTGAGTTACAAAGATGTTTCGGATAATTTGTTTAATTATCTTGAAGATTCATATACGCTGGTATCCAAACATATACCTAAAGCTGATGCCATAACGGACAGCATTATTTTTGATCCGGAAAGGAAAGTATTTGGCCTTACTTACCGCATTGATGGAAGTGAGACTGCCTCTCCCTATCAGTTTTTTGTTACGGATAGTACCACTCATTTTTTGCGCGGAGCTTTGTATTTTAATACCACTCCCAACAACGATTCTCTGGCTCCGGTCATAGATTTTCTCATTGGCGACATACAGCATCTGATGAATACCCTTCATTGGAATGCTGAACCAAAGCCTACACCATAATCTTGTGGGCAATGAATGCCCTACTAAATAATTGACTATGAAAAATAACTACTTCTTATACTTAGGACTACTTTTTTTATTGATCAACACCCATGTATTGGCTCAACAGAGTTATTCACGTGTTAAAATTTTCGTTAACCAGGAACAGTTGAGCGAGCTGGCTGCTTTGGGAGTGGATATTACCGAAGGTGAATACCGAAAAAACAGGTCGTTGGAAACCGATTTGAGTCAGGACGTTTTGGCTCGTTTGGCCGAAAATAATATTGATTATCAGGTGCTGATTCCGGATGTTATTGAGTTTTATGCACAAAGAGCCCACAACGACTTAGCTTATCAAATTGACAGAAGTGTGCCAACCGATTACCCCATTCCTGAGCACTTTGAATTGGGATCTATGGCGGGTTATTATACCCTGGATGAAGTTATGGCCGAACTTGATGAGATGGCAAGTCTATATCCTGATCTGATCAGTACACGCGTTCCAATTTCAGCGGATACCCTCACCCATGATGGACGTATGTTGTATTGGGTTAAAATTTCCGACCATCCAAACACCAATGAAGATGAACCTGAAATGATGTACACGGCGTTGCACCATGCACGTGAAGTTATCAGTGTTCAGTCGCTTGTGTACTATATGTGGTATTTGCTCGAAAATTACGAATCTGACCCTAATATTGCTTTTTTGGTGGACAATACTGAGTTATACTTTGTGCCGGTGGTAAATCCTGATGGGTATGAGTACAATCATATTAGTTATCCTGCTGGTGGCGGGATGTGGCGAAAAAACCGCAACGACAATGGTGACGGTACTTTTGGTGTGGATATCAACCGCAATTATTCCTTTATGTGGGGCTATGATGATAATGGATCTTCACCCAATGGCTACGACGAAACCTATCGTGGATCGGCTCCTATGTCGGAGCCGGAAACCCGCAATATGCGGCAGTTTTGTGGTGAGCATGAATTTCAAATTGCATTAAATTACCACTCCTATAGTAACCTACTGTTGTATCCCTGGGGATATCAACCCATTGTTTCGCCCGATCATGAACTGATGACTGATTTCGCTCGTTTGATGACCGAAGAAAACAATTATGTATATGGCCCGGCCAGTACCACCATCTATCCCACCAATGGTGATTCCAACGATTGGATGTATGGCGATGAGTTGACAAAAGACAAGATTTACGCTTATGTGCCTGAAATAGGTAGTTCCAGTGATGGATTTTGGCC
>JBFHGX010000099.1:0-14666 GCA_041582875.1 Bacteroidales bacterium
AGCCCGGTGGAACGGATGGGGATTATTCGTTTTTATATATTTCCTCAATCAGGTTTTTATATTTGGCCATGATGGGTTTACGTTTGAGCTTTTGGGTTGGTGAAAGGTCGCCACTTTCGGGAGTCCAGGGCTCGCAGATTAGCTTAAACACCTTTATTTGAGCCACTTTGTCGAATTCGTGATTAAATTTTTCGAGTTCTTTTTGATATCTTGCAATAACTTTGGGATGTTTAACCAGATCCACATTGTCGTGGTATTTCACTTTATGAATGGCGCACCAGTTGTGCAGAAAAATAAAATCGGGTACGATGAGGGCGCTGGTAAAGCGTTCATTTTCTCCTAAGACAATGAGTTGGTCGATAAACTGCGATTCTTTCAATTTATTTTCAACCACTTGCGGAGCTACATATTTGCCACCGGAGAGTTTAAAAATCTCTTTCTTGCGGTCGGTAATGGTGAGCATTCTATTTTCATCGATGGTGCCAATGTCGCCCGTGTGGAACCAACCGTCTTTATCAATGGCTTCAGCAGTCAGTTCAGGCTCTTTATAGTAGCCCTTCATCAGGTTTTCGCCTTTGCACAAAATTTCACCATCTTCGGCAATAATAACTTCAATTCCATCGGGGACATATCCGGTTGAACCGAATTTTACCTGAGGAAAAAACGAGTTGGTGGCCGAAACAATAGGTGACATTTCGGTCAGGCCGAAACCTTCTTGTACGAATATTTTTGCAGCCCAAAAAATGCGTGCCAAACGGGGTTGCAGGGCCGCTCCACCGGCGATAACACCTTTGAGTTCACCGCCTAAAGCTTCGCGCCATTTACTGAAAATTAATTTGTTGGCCAGGGCCAATTTTAGGTTGTAACTCCATGATCTATTTTGAGGATTCGGGTCAAATTTGTCGCCAACCCGAACGGCCCAAAAGAAGATTCCCTTTTTAATTCCCGACAGTTCTCTTCCTTTGTTGATGATTTTATCATAAACCTTTTCGAAAACACGGGGAACAGTGATGAATGTATTGGCTTTTATTTCGGCCATGTTTTTGCCGATGGTTTCCAGGTTTTCGGCATAATAGATGGTTAACCCGATGGACTGCCAGAGGTAGTTACCCACGCGTTCGAGTACATGCGACAAGGGAAGGAAGCTCAGGGCCCGATCACCGGGATTGAGGTAGGTAACAAATTGATGTGCAAGCAAGAAGTTACTAACCACATTGCGGTGGGTTAGCATAACGCCTTTTGAAAGTCCGGTTGTTCCGGAGGTATATATCAGTGTAAGCAGATCTTCGGGGTCGACTGCAAGACGTGCTTTTTCCAGTTGTGGGCGTAATTCCTTTTCTTGTTTAAGTCCCAATGCTTTAATTTCTTCCCAGTTTCTTACGCCTTCCACGTCATCGATGGTGTAGATTTCCTCCAGGGTATCTATTTTATCGTACAGCGGTTTGATTTTGTCGTAGAGTTCTTTACTTGAAACGATGAGAATTTTTGAATCGGAATGCGATAGTATATGGAGAAAATCCTGATCGCTGATGGTAGGATAGATACCCACATGAACACACCCCAATTGCGACATGCCAAAGTCAATAAAATTCCATTCGGGGCGGTTATTTGAAACGGTGGCAATTTTATCACCTTTTTTGAAACCTTTGGCCAAAAGTCCGAGACCAAAGGCATCTACTTCTTGGCGGAAATCTGCCGTGCTAAAGGTTTCCCAACGGTTATTGCGTTTAACGGCCAATGCCACATCGCGGTTGAAGTGCTCTTCTGCGTAGGCCAGGAGATCGAATGTTCGGGTGATTTTGGTCATGCTATCTTGGTTTACTGTTAAAAAATAACGATCCAAATGTAGCATTTATTTGGTTACGAACGAGAATTAATCAGCAACTCGCCGGTGCTTTCCTTGTCGACGGATTCCGTTGCGGTGTTTTCTATTGTCAGAGGGAACATTTGATTGGTTCTTCAGGAATCTTTCCTGAGGCATTAGGCTCAATCGTTCCATTTGCTTTTCACTCAGCCACGGCTTAAGTTCTTCGTTCAGTTCCAAAAACAATTCCCGTTGACTATTTTTACAATCCGACATCATTTCTTCATTCAGTTGTGCATATTTGATGAGAATGGGATTGATATTTTGGAGTTGTTCGTCCGTTGGGTCAAGTACCCGAATAACATGTCGGTTAAACCCATTGGGAGTGTAATAGCTGCGCATGTCTTCTACTTTTGATTTAATCATGCGTCCACTCACCAGAAATCCTATGGCGAATCCAATCAGTAAAAGACCTGTCATCAATAGTATATAGCTCAGATTTCGTTTCATGATTAGTAGTTTATATAGGTGAACAATTCTTCGTCAGGGGTATAGCTTGATAATCCATAAATAGCATCGATGTTTAGTGATCCATCGGTAAAGTAGATAGATAGCAAAAGGATGAATACGGCGGCAACACCGCTAAGAGCGATGGCTTTGAACAGTCGGACAAAGTCTTTACGCGGAGCTGCTTCAAAAATCTGATTAACGATATTTTGTTGGAAGTCATCTGTAAACTTAGGTTGATAGGCTGACAGCATCGACCGGATATCGTCAAGCTCTTTTTTTTCTTTGAGCAAATCAGCATCTGTTTCCAGTGCCTTTTCCAACGTTTGTTGCTCTTGGGGCGTTAGTTCTCCATCGTAGGAATGGAGGAGTAGATCTTTAGTATTCATGGTTGTTAAGTGTTGGTTTTAACAATTCCTTTAATTTTTTTTGTGCCCGTGAAAGCCGGGAGAGCACTGTCCCTTGTGGAATTTCCAATATTTCAGCGGTTTCTTTGGTAGAGTACCCTTGAATGAGTCGTACCACGATCACACTTCTGAAATCAGGATCGAGCTTTTTTAAGGCCCAATCGATCACCTCTTTTTCTTCTTTGCCTTTGTTGTGATCTGCATCGGCAATCGATCCGGTATTGTTGTCAAGTTGCAGCCACCGGCGTTTGCTGCGTTTTTTAAGTGCATTCAGCGACAAGTTGATTGCAATTCGTGTCAGGTATGTTCCCAATGCAGCTTCACCTTTGTATTGCTTCATCGAATGATAGAAACGGATAAATGTTTCCTGAGCCACATCCTCTGCATCGTGGATATTACCGAGCATTCCCATGGTTGCCCTGGCAATGGCCGGCTCGAACTGTTGAACAATTCGTTCGAATGCCAATCGGTTTCCCGAAAGGGCCTGTTGAACCAGGAGCATGTCGTCCGCATATGTGTTCGATGAGTTGATCAATCGGTGCGTTTTAGGATTTGACAATCAAAGGTAGCAATTGATTCCCAGAACAGGATATTTTTATCATGGTCCGACAAAATACCAATATCCGACGCATAAAAGCAAGCCTTCGACGGCGATGGAAACAATCATAAGGGGGATGGCTTCTTTTCGGTTGGGGTAATATTTGCGAAGTAAAAAGGCTCCTAGTACCAGTGATATTAAGATAGGAGTCAGGATGATAATGGTGTACATGCCGTATTTATTGCTAAGGCGCACCAATGCCCGATTTTTTCGGGTAAATTTTCGTTTATTTCTTCGGCGAAGTTTTCTTTTTTTCTTGAATTGCTGGTATTGTATCAGGATTTTGTGGGGGATAACCGATTTGATTCGGGGCTTAATGTGCATATCGGTAAGCAGGAGTATCTTGCTAAAATGGTAGTAGATGAGAAATCCTGCAATACCACCTGGTATCATGGTGAGTGTGGTTGTCCAGAAGTCGGCCCCGATCATGTGGGCATAAATGGGTGTATAAAAATACTTTACCGTAGAAAGCAGTAGGATGTTGAGTATTTTAAGGAGATAAGCCATTCGTTGTGTCGCAATCTGCGAAAATAGTATTTTAATGAATGGAGGGGGAAGATAAATTTGGGGGGGAGGGCGAAAAGGTGGGAAAGGTTGGAAAGGTTGGAAGGGTTGAAAGGTGGAAAAGGTTGGAAGGGTTGTTTAATATCGAAGGGAGGCTTTTAGCTGTTGGCGTTGGCTGTTGGCTGGCTGACGCGTTATTAGGCTTTACCGCAAAGGCGGGGAGGCGCAAAGGGGGATTTCAAAAGGCAAGTAAGCCATCCTTAATACCAACTCATTCCTTCTGGCTGTTGCAGGGATAATTGTTATATTTTCGTTTATTGCTGATGGAGGCACGACCGTGAGCATCTGGTGAAAAAAATGGGAAATAATGGATAAAGTGAAAAAACACCGAATATCGAATGTTGAATGTGGAATGTTGAGGGGGGGGGCTATTAGCTGTTGGCGTTGGCTGTTGGCTGGCTGACGCGTTATTAGGCTTTACCGCAAAGGCGGGGAGGCGCAAAGGGAAATTATGTGCAAAAGCCAGAACAACAAGCTTTTCTGTCATTCCAGTTGAGATTGATGAGGCAGGACTCAAAGGAACAGAGGAATCTAGAACGGGAAAAGGTTGGAAGGTTGGAAGGTTGGAAGGGTTGAAAGGTTGGAAGGTTGGAAGGGTTGGAAGGGGAGAGTAATGAATGTCGAATATCGAACGCTGAATAGCGAATCGAATAGGTGAAAGGATGTGGAATGAAGCAGTTGGTTATTTGTGAAGGTGGGGGAGAAGACCGGAGATGAGGCTTTTGAAGTCATACAGGCCGAACATATCGGCGGCGGTGATGAGGATGATGACAACAATGACCCATTTAACGAAGTTGACGCCTTTACTGACTGCCAAACGAGAGGCAGCCAATGCGCCGGCAACATTACCGATGGCCATGATAAGTCCGTATTTCCAATCTACCTGGTTATACCATAAAAAGACCATAAGGGTGAAAGGGGCATAAGCCAAAACAATGAACACTTTGATGGCGTTGGCTTTCACCAGATCGAATCCTGCACCACCCACAATTCCGGCAAGCAAGAAATACCCCACTCCTAAATGGATAAATCCTCCATAAATGCCAATGAGCAGGAAGATCAAATAAATTTTCCATGTAAGGGGCTGGTCGGCCAATTCTTTTTGGCCATAGATGTACTTGTGTGGTTTGTAAAAGATAAACACCAGCATCACCAACATGATGACTCCAATGGCTTTTTCAAAGATATCTTCACGAATATCTACGGCCAGCCAGGCACCTAATAGCGAACCTATTACAGTTGGGATGGATAAATAAATGGCCTTGCGAATTTCGAGTACCTTTTGTTGACGAAAACTTGTGGTGGCCGTAAGAGTTTGAATGGTAATGGCCACCCTATTGGTTCCGTTGGCCAAGCTGGCTGGCAAACCCAGCATCATGAGCACTGAAAGTGAGATAATACTTCCGCCGCCGGCCAGGGTATTGATAAACCCAACCATAAGTCCTGCAACAATCAAAATAATGATCTCAGTAATTCCCATTGGGAGGTTATTTATCAGGCTTAATTATTTAGTTTGATCGTGTTCACGTTTCTTGAGGGCGTCCCATCCTTGAGCAGTGAGTGGAATTACCTGGTTATCGTTGGTAATCAGTCGTTCCCCTTCGCTGATATGGGACATATAACCAATGATAGAAATTCCTTCGATATTTTTCACCTTTTCGAAATCGCTTTGTTTTACAGTAAACAATAACTCGTAATCCTCGCCACCGTTAAGGGCAGCTACTGAAGGCACAATTCCAAACTCTTTTGCTGTATCGTATGTTAGTTGATCGATGGGGATTTTATTCTCATAGATAGCGCATCCGGTTTTGCTATTTTTGCAAAGATGGATGGCTTCGGAGGCCAGTCCATCAGAAATATCGATCATGGAGGTGGGTAAGACTTCTGCATCGGCCAGAAGTTTTAATACTCCGTTTCTGGCTTCTGGTTTCAGTTGACGTTCCAACAGGTATTCTTTATCCGTAAGGTCGGGCTGCATTTTAGGGTTGGCCAAAAATTCTGTTTTTTCTCGTTCGAGCAGCAGCAGTCCAATATAGGCACCACCCAAATCGCCACTTACGCAGAGTAAGTCGTTTTCAGCGGCTCCATTTCTATAAACCACTTTTTGGGGATCAGCTTCGCCGATAATGGTTAAGCTTAAAAACAGACCTGATTTACTTGAAGTGGTATCTCCACCAATTAAGTCAACCTGATAAATCTCACATGCTTTTTTTATGCCCATGTAGATTTCATCGATGGCTTCAGTAGAAAACTTTGATGAAACTCCCAGTCCGACCAGGAGTTGTTTGGGTGTTCCGTTCATGGCCACAATATCTGAGATATTCACCACAGCTGCTTTGTATCCCAAATGAGTCAGCGGGGTGTACATCATATCGAAATGAACTCCTTCGATGAGCAAGTCTGTTGAAACCAGCGTAACCTTCCCGCTATGCTGTTCAATGACGGCAGCATCATCTCCTACACCATAAATGGTGCTTTTGTGGACGTGTTTAATATCTTTGGTCAGATGGTCGATTAGGCCAAATTCGCCTAAGGCGGATAAGTGGGTAAGGTTTTCTGTTGATTCAGACATGGCAAAAATTTTGGCAAAAATAAGCTAAAAAGGCGGTTCTGCTTCCATGTGATTGTCGTTACTTTACATTTTAAAAATGGCAGATGTGAATAGTTTAAAGCAGATTGGTTCTCATTATTGTGGTGCTAGCGCAGAGACAGGAGATTTTGTTTCTAGGTACCATTCTGGTCAGCGGAACTTTTCGGGTTTTCCAAAAGGAAGGAGTTTTTGGTGTTTTTTAATGGTATTTGGAGTTTTGGTTATGACCTCCTGTTCGCTCAATAAGGAAGAAACCTGGGAAAAATTGCGGGGATTGGAAGGTCGATGGATTTCTGAAGGCCCTGTTTTGGTTAATCAACATTGGATTCATCGCAACGATAACACTATGGTAGGATTTCTTTATGTGGCAAATCTGAAAGATACCGTCCTGATTGAAAACTATACCCTCTTGAAAGTCAACGACAGTTTGTATTTTCAATTGGGAGATGATTCAATTCAGCTGTTGAAACTAGAACATGCTTCGGGGACCAAAATCAGTTTTTTCAATGAAATAAGGAGCTATCCTAACCGGATTGTTTTAGCGTGGGAGCCTGATTCGGTAGTTGTGTTTAGAAAGGAAAATTTGCGTGGTAATATGCCTATTGAGTTTAGGTTAGAGAGGGATGATGTACGGTTTTGAGGGAGATGGGAGACGGGAGACAGGAGACAGAAGATAGTTTTTGGATCCTGTGGTTTGAATTTAAGCCTTCAGCAGGGATTGTATTATTTCCGGAAAGTGTTTGTGCTCGAGCTGATGGATTTTTTCGGCAAGGCTTTCGGGGGTATCGTTTGTATTTAAATGAGTTTCAGCCTGAAAAATAATTTGACCAGCGTCGTATATTTCGTTAACAAAATGAATGGTGATACCTGATTTGATTTCGTGGTTAGCTATAACGGCTTCATGAACATGGTGACCATACATGCCTTTTCCTCCATATTTTGGAAGGAGTGCCGGGTGGATATTAATTATTCGATGAGCAAAAGACGTAAGAATTTCGCTAGGGATAAGCCAAAGAAAACCTGCCAGGATGATTAAATCGGGTTGTTCGGCCTTTAATTGGTGGAGAACTTTATGGTTGCAGTAAAAATCATCGCGATTGGCAATCATGGTTGGAATGTCCAGTCGGCGGCATCTTTCGAGTACACCGGCCTTGGGGTTGTTGGTAATGACCAAAGCAACTTCAGCCGCTCCATTTTCTCTAAAAAATGAAACAATTCGTTCAGCATTGGAGCCACTTCCTGAGGCCAGGATAACCAGTTTTTTTTTCATGCGCCCATTGATATGATGAAATAGGCGCCAAAAGTAGGAATTAAAGGGACGGAAATTGAATTTCGGAGATCTAAAAACCAGCTTCGATCCTTGGTCGATACATTAAGTTATTACAATACAATCGCTTAAAAAGTTCTCTCGGCTATTGTTTTTTAATGCATTAATACCGTTCTTTGCATCGAGTTTAACCAAAAATTACGCAAATGTCAGACGTACGTTCAAAAGTTGTAGCTATTATTGTTGACAAACTTGGAGTTGAAGAAAGTGAAGTTACTAATGAAGCGAGCTTCACCAATGACTTAGGTGCAGATTCACTTGATACTGTAGAATTAATCATGGAGTTTGAAAAAGAATTTAACCTTTCAATTCCTGATGAAGAAGCTGAAAAGATTGAAACTGTAGGTAATGCAATTTCATATATTGAAGCACATCAGTAAAACAAAGTTTATATGGAGTTAAAGCGAGTTGTAGTAACAGGTCTCGGTGCGATAACTCCTATTGGCAATAATGTAAAAGATTATTGGGCCTCTTTACTTGCAGGTGTAAGTGGAGCAGGCCCAATAACCCTTTTTGATGTAACAAACTTTAAAACAAAGTTTGCGTGCGAAGTTAAGGGTTTTGATGCCAAGGAGTTTTTTGATCGCAAAGAAGTTCGTAAGCATGACAGGTATGCTCAGTTTGGGCTGGTTGCTGCCGATCAGGCTATTGAAGATTCTGGTTTGCTTGAGGATGAAAATCTTGACAAGAATCGGGTAGGCGTTATTTGGGCTTCTGGAATTGGGGGTTTGGGTACTTTTTTTGATGAAGTGACCAATTTTGCTTCTGGTGATGGAACACCCAGGTTTAACCCATTTTTCATTCCTAAGATGATTGCTGACATCGCAGCGGGTCACATCAGTATAAAACATGGATTCAGAGGGCCCAATTTCGCCACTGTTTCTGCATGTGCGTCTTCGGCCAATGCATTGGCTGATGCTTTGATGTATATCCGATTGGGCAAAGCCAATGCTTTTGTAGCGGGCGGGTCTGAAGCTGCGGTTAATCAAACCGGTGTGGGTGGTTTTAATGCCATGCATGCCATTTCAACACGTAATGAGGATCCTCAAACAGCCTCACGTCCTTTTGATAAAGATCGTGATGGTTTTGTTATAGGCGAAGGTGGTGGGGGTATTGTTTTCGAGGAATTGGAGCATGCACTGGCACGAGGAGCTCATATTTATGCTGAAGTAGCCGGAGCAGGATTATCAGGTGATGCTTATCATATGACTTCTCCTCATCCTGAAGGATATGGAGCCTATTTATGTATGAAAGCCGCTATTGAAGATGCTGGTTTAGCGCTGACGGATATTGATCATATTAATACACATGGAACATCCACACCTGCTGGAGATGTAGTTGAGCCCAAGGCAATTGTAAGTCTTTTTGGCGAACACGCCTACAATATCAATATCAATTCAACCAAGTCGATGACAGGTCATTTACTTGGAGGAGCGGGAGTTGTAGAAGCTATTTCTGTGGTTCTTGCGGTGAAGCATGATATTGTTCCCCCAACCATCAATCACTTTACGGATGATCCGGAAATTGATAGCAAGTTGAATTTTACCTTTGGTAAAGCGCAACCCAGGGTGATAAATGCTGCATTAAGTAATACTTTTGGATTTGGAGGCCACAATGCTTCTATAATCTTTAAGAAATTTGTAAAATAAATCGGCTGATTTGCTTTTAGGAAATAAACTTCGGTCTTATTTTTCTTCTGATCGAGCATTACATCAGTCAATAAGGAATGTTTTCGGGTTCTATCCCGGAAACATTTCTTTGTTTAAGTTGGCTTTGCGTCATAAATCAGCTTCCAAGAAGGTGATCAACGGGCTACGATTGAACAATGAGCGTCTTGAATACTTGGGCGATGCCATTCTTAGTGCTGTAGTTGCCGACTATCTTTTCAAGCGATTTCCCTATAAAAATGAAGGCTTTTTGACTGAGATGCGTTCCAAGATTGTGAGCCGTACTTCCTTGAATAAGTTGGCCAATAAATTGGGATTGGTTAAGTTGATCAGTATTGGAGGTGATCATCAGCAAAAGGGAAAATCAGCTGGAGGGGATGCTTTCGAGGCCATCATTGGAGCAATTTACCTGGATAAGGGGTATGATTTTACCCGAAAGGTATTCATCAATAGGATATTGAATGTTCATTTCGATATTGATCAATTAATTGAAACCGAGATAAGCTTTAAAAGTTTGATTATTGAATGGGCGCAAAAAGAGAAACATGAAATTTCGTTTCCTGTTTTGAAAGAAGAGGGTGAAAAACACAAGAAGCAATATGTTGTAGGTGTTGAGATCGACGGTTTGATCATCTCTCAATCAAGTGATTATTCCATAAAAGGTGCAGAGCGGTTGGCTGCTGAAAAGGCGTGGCAAGTTCAGCAAGATAAGAACCAAGCCTACCCACATTCTTCGTAGGAAAATCATACGGTATTTATTATTTAAAAGATTCAATGATGTAAAAATTCACGAGAAATGGCTTATGAAGCTATCCGCCATATTTTATATGTGTTTACTGGTCTTTATCAGATTGTATTTCAGTATGAAAGGAGTGAATTACTAAATTGAATAGCATTAAATAAATAGATGATAGCCATCGGGGGTTGGCTGGCTAATGTGTGAGAACTGGAACGCGGATGACACGGGTTGGACATATGGAAACGGATATTTCCAACAACCACTCAAGGATGAAGCAATACAAAACGCAAAATACCAGGTTTTTCTGTCATTCCGAGACCCTGCACCCCCGAAAAAAGGGGGCGCACATTGTATGATGACAATGGGACTGAATATCGAATGTTGATTAACGAATAATGAATGAACGAACAAGGTTTTGGCCTTTGGCCATTCAAGCGTGGACGCTTGAAGCTGGGTCAACAATGTGTGGGAAAGGTTGAGAAAAAAGTCGGAAGACGGAAGACGGAAGACGGAGGATGTGGCATAGTGCCTTAGGTACGACCGATTTGATGGTCCTAGAATTTATTCCGGGTTAGAGGTAAACTTTTGGCTTTTTGGTCTGGTGATGAGGTGAAGAATGGATAATATCGAATGTCGAACGCTGAATATCGAATGTTGAAGGTTGTGGCCTTTGGCCATTCAAGCGAGGACACTTGAAGCTGGGTGAGGGGAAAAGGTTGGAAAGGTTGGGGAGGTGGATTATTATAGAAGGGGCTGGACATTTGCGGGGCTATTTATGTACCTTTGTAAGTCAATTTAATGTAGCATGCCACGAAAACTTACCCTTAGCAACACCTCGACCGATGAATACAGGATGGTGGCTGTAGTCAGCAATATGCGGGATTACCGTTTGACTTTTAGTTTGAATCAGGCTTTGGATATGGATTTTATCCGTTATGATGATTTGGCCTATACCCGATCGGGAAGCATTATGTGTTTGTATCCGTGGTTTTGTTATCAGGATCGTCAGGTGCTTACTTCCTTTTATTTGGTTGGAAACAAGCATATGGGAGGAAGTTTAATTCCATCTGTAAAAAATGCGGATTTTATTTTACTGATTAAAAACATGATGGATCCTGAAAGGATAAAAGATTGTTTGTCGAAAATACGATCCATACCCAATATCGTCACTGCCATGGAGGTTCCGTTGGATTCAGTTAAGGATTTAGAAGCTTTTTTAGACACCAATGAACTCCATGAACTTGAGCAATTGGCAGGTGGGTAAATACCATTAGTCGAATAAATACGTTATGTTATAATGAGGAAACCAAAAAATAATAAACAACACTATTCAACCTATTTCAGCGAAATGGCCTTAATGGATAAAATTAAGGCATTGGCGGGAAAAACAGGAACAGTAGTGGTTTATTATGCGCTTATCCTTTATTATTTGATGCTGGATAAGGCCATTCCGGCAAAAAGTAAAATGATTTTGGTAGCCGCTTTGGGGTATTTTATTCTCCCGGCCGATTTGATTGCAGATATTATTCCAGGGCTTGGTTTTACAGATGATATTGCTTTTTTGAGTTATGCCATGACAACTGTGGTGGATTTTATCACTCCTGAAATTAAAGAAAAGGCCAGAAAAAAGATGGATGGGAAGCAAGTATTGGGGGAGGATGTTATTGTTGTACGAGATAATGATACGGAGGAACTAAGTGAATGATTGAGTGACTGACTGAGGTGACTATAATCCTGTGCAGGTTTTAAAAACCTGCACAGGATTATCAAGTGTTTTCGCAATCTAAGTACTTATTGAAGTACTCATTCATTATTTGAATTAAAAATCTTCATCTTCCGGATAATTCTCGGCGATATAGTCCAAATCAGAATATTTGTCTTCATAATCGTCGCGAGCGTCTTCTTTCAAGTGGCCATTGTCGTCGTAATCATCGTCGTCGCTGATAATTTCTTCAGCTTTTTCTGTGGTCATGCGTACCAAGTAGTATTTTTCATCTGTTTCGAAAGGCAGTGCACTCACAAATTTTCCTTCTTTGTTGGTAAATCTGATTAAATGTTGGCTGAATCCGTATGGATACACCAATTTGATTTGCTCTTGGATTTCTGGGGTGAGTTTGTCAAAATCCTTGATCACCCTGGTTTTATTATCATTCATCCCGATATGTGTTATATTCTATTTCTAATTCGTGCAAAATCGATGTTATTCATCTACCAATTACCCCTGTAGGTATAACCATAGGGGAGGAGTTTGTTAGCGCTGTGAGTAGGTGAATCCAACCGGGCTAAATTATTTATTTTTTTATACCTATGATGGTGTTTAAGAATATTTTTTATTTTTTTAATCTACAGATAATTAGCCAGATAAATTGAAAATGCAACAAGAGGTGTTGTTTGAGGTACAAATGGGCCGGCTAAAATATATTAGAAAGCATGATAGTGTGCTTCAAAGTTTAGGTTAATTTGGTATGTTGGATCAAGTCGAGAAGGCAAATGACAGGATTAAGTAGTCGCTGTTTATTTCTTGTAGCTTACTTTTCTCCAAAGGCTTTCCAAAGGGCCTTGGGCAAATTCTTTTAACCAAAAATAACTCACTATGATTTCAACAGTGAAAATGAACAGGGCGAATAGCTCAATTTGAGTTGGTTTTTGCCAGCCAAAAAAGCCAAGGCCCCAGCCATAGAATAAGAACCCGAAAAACAGCGATTGCAACAGGTAATTGGTTAGTGACATTCTGCCGGGATAGCTGAAAGGCATTAGGATGATGCGTGTCCACGTAAAGCCCGAAAGTATCAGGATGATTAAGAGGTATGAAAAAGCTACGAACAAGTTCATGATTTCATAGCCCATCATGTATCCGGCCATGGTAAACGGATTCTCGTTTGAAAACAGCGTAGCAATCAGGTTTTCGTAATACAGATATACCCCAACGGCCAACCCTGAGATTACCAGGGTGATACTGGCCCAGCGCCAAAGGTGGTTAGTCATTTCTGCGTGGAGTTTCTTTTTGGAGGCCAGGTACCCGAATATGGTGATTCCGATCACTTTTGGGAGGTAGTAGATCAGGTTCACTGGTAGAAATGCGATGTACTCGATGATGCGCAATTGAAATATTTGTTCGTAGTTACCATTGGCGTAAACATCCAATGCCTGTTGTAAACAATCGGGGCAACCCGAAGAAAGTCCATCGGGCAAAGGAATCCATACAGAGACCATCAGCCAAAACACCACAAAAAAATACATGAAGATGCCAAATAAAAATAGCAGGCTGTCAGGGAGTTTGCGCAAGGCCAACAATACCATCCCGGCAATGGCGTAGGGGATAAGAATGTCGCCAGCCCATAAAAATACCACGTGGGCCACCCCAAACAGAGCCAAGACAAGCATTCTTCGGGTAAAGAAAAGGGGGAAGGATTGATTGCTTTGGGCGAATTTTTGGTATTGGATCCAAATGCCATAACCGAACAGAAAGCTAAACAGGAAGATGAATTTGTCGGCGCTCAAGCCGATGAGTAGGTTGTAGAAATCCAATTGATGTATGTCGGGCAGCGTACGATAGAAACCGCCGAAATCGAAAAAGGAGGCATTGAACCCTAAGATGTTTACGATAGCGATGCCAAAGAGAGCTACCCCACGAAGAATATCGAGGGAAATGATTCTGTTTTGGGGTTTTGTTGCCGCAATGGCGAGCTGTTGTTTTGACATAGCTACAGGTTATGTTGATTCCGGCGAATGGCAAAAATGAACTCATCTTCGTAACGGTCATTTTTCCACAGTACTTTTTCGAATTTACCTTCCAGTTTCATTCCGCTTTTTTGAAGTACTTTTTGTGAGGCCAGATTTGACCCAAATGGACGTGCAAAAATACGATCGATTTCGAAGGTATTAAAACCGTAGTCCAGCATTTGAGGTATCAGGCTCGACATGATGCCTAACCCCCAAAAAGGTTCTGCGAGCCAATAGCCCATTTCTGCATTTTTTTTGTGAATGTCAGACTGGGGGAAAACTCCGATGGCACCGCAGGCTTCTCCTTGGATATCAATGGCGAATACTTTAGTTGGTGTATCTTTAGATACCATCCCGATAAATGCTCTGGCGGCATCTTCACCATAAGGATGCGGAAAAGCGTCGGTTAAATTATTGGCGATTTTTGCATTGTTGGCATATAATGCCAAAGTTTTCACATCAGTTTCTTCAAACGGTCGGAGTTTCACTTGAGAATGGTTCATTGTTCTGGGGATTATTCTACAAATATAAGAAGTAGTTTTGTGAAAAGGGGAGGAAAAGGCTGTTAGCTTTTGGCAGTTGGCTTTTGGCTTGGTTCATTGTTCTTGGTTGTTGGAGGCGGAGTGGGATCCACTGGCATCGGAAGATGAAATGGAAGGCTGAAGACCTGGATTATTTCGGTATTTTGGTTTCTCGTTGGGGAATAAACCAGGGATGTATGTTGATGTCCTACGGACAAT
>JBFHGX010000100.1:0-14570 GCA_041582875.1 Bacteroidales bacterium
AAAAAAACAATGTCCGGTTTAGCATCGATAATTATTTCCAACGCATTCTGTGCATTTTCGGCTTTAGCAACTACCTCAACATCTTGCGGACATTGCAGCAATAACTTTTCCATTCCGTTGCGTGCATCCTTTTCATCATCTACGATGAGCGCTCTTATTGTGGGAGTCATGACCATGGGTATTAGGAAGATCCAAATATAATAAAATTACAAAAACCAATGGTCATAAAAAAAGCGCAGAAATCAAATTCAGTGATTTCTGCGCTGCATTTTTTCAAAAAGAAAGATAGAAAGCAAGAAGATTGTCTTTTATTTTGCTTTTAGTTTAGCGGCAATTATGCTGCTAAGATCTTCTATCTTTACCCGGCTTTGCACCATGGTATCGCGTTCGCGGAGGGTAACTGTATTATCTTCTACCGTTTGATGGTCAACCGTGATGCAGAAAGGAGTACCAATGGCATCATGACGGCGGTAACGTTTGCCAATGGCATCTTTTTCTTCATAAAAACACATGAAATCCGATTTTAGGTCGTCTAAAATCTCACGGGCTTTATCGGGCAAACCATCTTTCTTCATGAGAGGGAAAATAGCCACCTTGCACGGAGCCAGAAAAGGCGGAATTTTCATCACAACACGCTCTGAGCCATCTTCAAGTTGTTCTTCGGTATAGGCATTACTGAGTATAGCAAGGAACATCCGATCGAGTCCGATACTGGTTTCTACCACATAGGGCACATAGCTTTTATTGATTTCCGGATCGTGGTAACGCAATTTTTTACCGGAGAATTTTTCGTGGGCACTCAGGTCGAAATCGGTACGCGAGTGAATACCTTCCAGCTCTTTAAATCCGAAAGGAAAATCAAACTCAATATCGGCGGCAGCATTGGCATAATGCGCGAGTTTATCGTGATCGTGAAAACGGTATTTTGTAGATGGAATACCTAAGGAAAGGTGCCATTTCATGCGTTCGGCTTTCCAGTATTCGTACCAAGTAATTTCCTCACCGGGACGAACAAAAAATTGCATTTCCATTTGTTCAAATTCACGCATACGGAAGATAAACTGACGGGCAACGATTTCATTTCTAAAGGCCTTACCTGTTTGAGCAATGCCAAAAGGTATTTTCATACGTCCGGTTTTTTGCACGTTCAGGTAGTTAACAAAAATACCCTGAGCAGTTTCGGGACGCAGGTAAATTTCGGTAGCGCCATCGGCCACCGAGCCCATTTGAGTATTGAACATCAGGTTAAACTGACGCACATCAGTCCAGTTACGCGATCCGCTTATCGGGCAAACAATACCCAAATCTTCGATGAGGGCTTTGAGGGCAACCATGTCTTCGGCTTCCAAAGCGGTAACAAACCTCGATTGAATATCATCAATTTTAGCCTGATTTTCGAGCACCCTGGGATTGGTTTCACAAAACTGCTTTTCGTCGAAAGACTCGCCAAAACGCTTGGCTGCCTTGTCGACTTCCTTTTTAATTTTGGCCTCAATTTTGGCTACATGTTCCTCTACCAAGACATCTGCACGGTAACGTTTTTTTGAGTCTTTGTTATCAATGAGCGGATCGCTAAAGGCATCCACATGACCTGAAGCTTTCCAAGTGGTAGGATGCATAAAAATAGCGGCATCGATGCCCACAATATTTTCGTGCATTTGCACCATGGATTTCCACCAATAATCGCGGATATTCTTCTTTAGCTCCGATCCGTTTTGTCCATAATCGTATACTGCACCTAATCCGTCATAAATCTCACTCGATTGAAAAACAAAGCCGTATTCCTTGGCGTGTGCGGTAATTTTTTTAAATAAGTCTTCCTGATTTGCCATAGTTAATTTGTAAAAAAGTCCAATACATTGCCAAAGGTTCCGGTGGTTCGTTTATATAGTTCGGAGTACCCACACTGGGTACACGAAACCACAAAAAACTTTTTGTTTTGCACATCAAATATTTTGGCAAAAGCGCCGCCGGTTGTTCTTATCTCATCCGTTTCATACTGACGGTTCCCACATTTAGCGCAGATGTATTCTCTTTGTTGCATGGTGTATTAATTGGTGTAAAAATAACCTATTTGAGTACCAATGCCGATTTTTTGTCGATACCGGAATAAAATTTCATACTACCGGAATAATCTCCGGTTATGGTTTTGCCTAACATAGTAGTCAAGTTAAAAGAAAAGCCATAGGTATCGCCGTCTTTGGTTACGGTGACAGTTCCACCAACGACCTCATCCTCCACTTCTACCTCCTCAGTAGCCGCATCGTACCCTATCAGAACAATAGAATATTCAAAAGTACCAGCGATTCCTGATTCGGCATAGGAATACTCACCAGGCTCAATGGTATTCTCAGCAGCAGAATACAAATCCATAACGAAAATATCTCCAGTTCCTGAAATGGAATCAGCAATTCCATTAGTTTCAATGACCTGTAATCCTGACGACATCAATACGACCTCAATACCATAGCTATTGATCCCTACTTCTCCATATCCTCCTAAAAATCCCTGACTCAACGCATAAGAAGTTCCTGCATAGGTAAACTGACCAGTGGTTGCCGGATCATTATCACTGTCTTTTTTACACCCTGCAAAAACCAAGAAAAGTGCAGCTATTAAGATAATTGATAGATTCTTAAATTTCATTTTTTTTAGTTTAAGTGAGAAAGGTTAAAAAAAATTAGGGGAGCAAAGCTCCCCGAACAAATTATGTTTAGGCACCTAAGGTGGCAACCATAACAGCCTTGATGGTATGCAAACGGTTTTCGGCTTCGTCGAAGACAATGGACATAGGTGACTCAAATACGTCATCTGTTACTTCCATGCCATCTACACCATATTTTTGGAAAATTTCTTCACCAACGGTGGTTTCACGGTTGTGGAAAGCAGGTAAACAGTGTAAAAATTTAACTTTTGGGTTACCCGTTTTGGCTACCATTTCTTTATTCACCTGGTAAGGCATCATCAGTTGGATGCGTTCTTGCCAAACACTATCAGGTTCGCCCATACTCACCCAAACGTCGGTGTACAAAAAGTCGACACCTTTAACACCTTCATCCACACTTTCGGTGAGGGTGATGGTAGCACCGGTTTCTTTGGCAATTTCCTGACATTGAGCTACCAGAGCTTCTTCGGGCCATAATTTTTTAGGAGCTACAGCACGGAAATCCATTCCCATTTTAGCAGCACCCACCATTAACGAGTTGCCCATGTTGTTGCGTGCATCGCCACAGTAGGCAAAGCTCACCTGGTGCAGAGGTTTATCGGAGTGTTCCATCATGGTAAGGAAGTCGGCCAGAATTTGGGTTGGGTGAAATTCATCGGTAAGCCCATTCCATACAGGAACACCGGCATATTTACCCAATTCTTCAACGATGGTTTGACCAAAGCCACGGTATTCGATACCATCGTACATGCGGCCCAACACGCGGGCAGTATCCTTCATGGACTCTTTTTTGCCAATTTGCGATCCCGAGGGGCCCAAATAAGTTACTTTGGCACCTTGATCATAGGCGGCAGTTTCAAAAGCACAACGCGTACGTGTGGAGGCTTTTTCGAAGATAAGCGCAATGTTTTTTCCGGTCAAACGAGGCTGTTCGGTTCCGGCATATTTGGCCTTCTTGAGGTCAGCTGAAAGGTCGAGTAAAAACTTCATTTCCTTGGGAGAAAAATCCAACAGCTTCAAAAAATTTCTATTTCTTAAATTGAATGCCATAGCTTCTGTTAATTAAGATGATAAAACAATGATTGGTTTATTAATGTGGGCAAAAGTAAGCAAATTATTGCTGATTTCAGGTTTGATTTTGTTTAAAACAGAACACATATCAACAAAGGAAAATTGATTGATCTTTTTACCTTTGCACCATGAAAATAGTTGACAACATTCTGGTATCTGACGACTTAAAAGATACCTTTTTTGCCTGCAATCTGCATGCCTGTCATGGCGACTGTTGTGTGGAAGGTGATGCAGGAGCTCCACTGGAAGAAGAAGAGATTTCTATTCTGGAAGACTATCTAGATGACATCAAACCTTTTATGGACGAAAAGGGACTGAAAGTAGTGGAGCAGTTGGGTGTTTTTGATTACGATATTGAGGGCGATTATGCCACTCCCCTGGTGAACGAACGGGCGTGTGCATTTTTATATCAGGATGGCGACATTCAATATTGCGCCATTGAAAAGGCCTGGCTCGAAGGCCGGATTCCTTTTCAAAAACCCATCTCGTGTCACTTGTATCCCATTCGACTGGACAAAGTGGGTGATTCAATAGCCATCAATTACCACAAGTGGCACATTTGTGCTCCGGCACTCATCGAGGGGAAAAAGAAGGGTGAACCCTTATACGTTTATTTAAAAGACCCTTTAATCAGAAAATTCGGTAAGGATTGGTACAGCAAGCTGGTGCTGGCGATGACCAAACCTGACAAGCACTAAAACCTTCTCTAGTTTATTATATATACCTTTTGTTCAGGGATATCAGCTAATCTTCTCCAACACGATTTGCTCGTTGAATTTCTTGATGATGGTATCGAAATAGTATTTTATCCTGGAATACTCTTGTGAAGTGTAAATGGATTTTTTGAAATTGTAATTGCCCACAATTCGAACAACTTCTTCATCTGCCTCATAACTAAGCTTTATCTCGGCCAAATCATTGTTCATGTTGTATCCCTCAGGCACACTTGAGAGTTGGTATCCATCAGGAATTTGTAGCGATATCTCAAATTGTGTATCCCCCGGATAAATGAGGTCAACGGGATAACTTCTTACCTTTTGGGTAAGCTTGTTTTTGGTAATGGCAAGATTTAAAAATGGGTTAATGACCAAATTATCTCCCAGCCTGTCTGTATCGGTAACGCCTTTTATAAATATGGAATATGGTTTTTCGGGTTTTGCATAGTTTGAGGTACTCAATGCATCAATCTCGCCCATCTTATTCGATAATAATTCTCTTAAAGCCACGCTATCATTGTGATAAGTATCGCGGTAACCATAGGCATCATATTCCGTAGTTTGAATGTTAACCGTATACTCAGCATTAAGTGTTTGAGGATTGATTTCCAAAAGAATTAATGATTTTTCGATGGAGGGGATATTGTGGGTAAGAAGCACCCAACCTTCTTGTTCATCATCCGAAACGATTAACCCTTTTTCATTTATACATCGGGGAGGAAGACGATTAAAAGCCAGTAAGCTTTCTGTTCCATCGGTTAAAAACGGAGATGGTGTATTTACCATGACCACTACATAATTTGTATAATGATCAAACGGATAATCCGTTTTGATTTTTCCATGATTTCGTGTACTCAGAATAACAGGAAGAGACTCAACACCTGCTTCATTTAACAACGAAAGTAAAAACAAGTTGATATCTGCCGAGTTTCCCGATTTTTTGTTAAAAAAATCTTTGGCTGATTGATCGGTATACTTTGAACTATAACCATTCCAGGTGAAATTACTCTTTACATAATCAATGATTTTCACACTCTTTTCCTGCTCAGACAGGCCTGACAAATCCAAGTTTTCTTTCAGAATTTTTTTAGCAATCCGCGAACTCACACCAATATATTTTCCGAAATACTCATTTTTTAATAAGGATTCGTTGAGCTTTGACCAAGTGGACATAATCTCCTTACTTGTCCCTTTGGGACTATAAAATTTAGAAAGTTGAAAATCAATTTTAATGATATAGTCGCTGATGGAGCTTATATACGACTCATCCTCAAATGCGGGTACATCTTTCAATACAAAGGTGTGTACATAGTCGTTAAACTCAATTCCGGTTCCAATATTTTGGCCATAACTTTTAACCACGTTTCCCCACGACCGAGTTTCATTGGCAACAATGGAATTGTGGTAATTAAAAGACGGTGATCCTTGAACGGTATAAACATATTCATAAAACGGGATCATCCTGACTTCATATTCGCTGTATAGGGTAGGAATGACATCCTGAAAGGTCCAATCGGGGAGATTAAAATGAAACGGTGTTTCCAAAATATACTGGTACTCAATAATAGACCCCTCCTGAATATTGGGAAAAACAAATTTTTTAACCCGCCACTTTTGGCTTACCTTTTCTTCATAAATTGTGGAAGGATCGAGTTCTTGGCGCACCAATTTACCCCCTTCAAGGTTATAAGTCACGGCCTTAATCGACTTAACATACTCGGTTTTTCCACTTCCGTCCACATAAAAAGGAATGGACACTTCGGCAGATTCAAATCCACTTTTATTAAATATCTTGACTCGTTTGTGTTTTGTGAATCTGATATCATACCCACCTTCTGAATCCACAAATTTGGTTTCCCCAATATCAAAAAGAACCACCGCCCCTGCATCCGGATTTAATTTACAGACCTTCATGTCAATTTCGGCCTGGGTTAATCTCCCAAATTCAACTTGTAGTTTTTGAGCTATCGATGATACTGATACAGACAGTAAAATGACTAATAATAGGTTTTTCATTTGATGATAATTGCTGATGATTTTTTATGGTTTTTAACGGCATTAATAAAAGAATAAAATGCCGGATAAGGCGCAAGAGAATAATCTCCAGATTTCAGAAAGAAATTTTCGGTAACCGTTAAGGTGTTATCTGCGATTTGATAGGTTGCAGAATAACTTCCAAAGTCATTCGTTAAGTTTATGCTTTTGGGAATTTGCATTTCTCGTCCCTCAATCTGTGACAGATCAAATATAAGAGAGTCGGATTTATTTACAGGGAAGTTGATCTTCACTTCAAGATTTCTTTTTTCGGGCGCTTCAAAATCAGGGACCTTTATTTGTAAAGGATAAATTACCAACCATTGGCCAACATCACTAAGTGGAGACCGACAATGTCCTGATGCGTATACCTCAATTTCAGTGTCTTCACGATCACCACAACGAATATCCCAATCCTCCACCTCAAACAAATCAAGGCTAATATCTGATGTAACCTCTTCCATTTGATCCTTTTGCCCCAAGTGTGTTTTGTAATACAGGTATTTTTCGAACGCCTCACCTTTAAGCCGTTTCAGAATAGAAACGGTCCAGCTTTTATCGCTATTTTGAACAAATTCGTAAAAACGTTTTTCCAGTACATCCTCCTTAGTTAGTGTGGGTGTTCGAACCAACTGGCTTGCTCCATCGCGCACCATAAGCGCCATTCTATTCTGATAGAATGTACTCAAGTAATTGAGAGGTGTGGTACTTGAAGTGTTTTCAAGCCAAATTGTATCTTCATCTATGGGCACCAAGAGCATCACATGACTGAATTGCTGACCTGGAAAATCCTTGTTAATTTCAACGGCGTTGCTCCCTGCCTGAACAAGGGCGGGATAAGAGTTGATTCCTGCATACTTCAACATGGCATGCATATAGGTGGTAAGCGCCTTACAATCACCATATTTATTTTCGCAAACGTAGGTAGCCGGATAACTTTTTAAGCCGCCCACCTCGATGGATACATTCACGTATTTGGTTTCCTCTTGTAGATAATGATACAAAACGGAAATGATTTCACGGCTATCGCTTATACCATCAATAAGTCTGTCAATAATTGTTTTTTCCGATAAGGGGAGTTCATCAGCCCCTTGATTTAATTCGACATACCACTGACCAAACGAACGCCAGGACGAGGTGCTGCCAGAGGTGCCGTATTCAAATTGGTGGGGAACAACAAAAACATGGGAAAGAATTTCATGCAAGGGTGGAGGATAAATTTCATAGTCGGGAATTTTCTGCTCACCGCAATTCCATTCCAGGATCTTTTTATTATCGAACACAATTTGCTTAAAATGAATATTCTCAGAATAATCCGTTGAAATTTGATAGTTCAAAGGAACCTCAACCCGCAACGAACTGTTCAAGGTGGCCACCTGACTCGTTACCAAAGGATGCCATGCGGCTACATATATAAATTCGTTTTCCACTATTTGGTACACATATTCCATCCGATAGGGATATTCATTCCAATAAAGGTCAAACTCTTCAACCCAATCATCTTGAAAAAAGGTCTCATAAGACCGATCACTCTTGGTGAGTATATCCTTCTTCCGAAGTTTCCTGACGATATTCCCCTTTGAGTCGATGACATTGGCCTTTATCAGTGAAAACTTTTGACTGGAACTGTGTTCAACTTCCACATGAGCCAAGTCATTGCTTTCTTTATCATTTATCTGAATTAGGAATTTTTTTATTATTTTCTTTCTCCCATTTTCCAATTGAATTAGCGTTGAATAGTCCAATACTTGCGCCTTTAAAGCATCGAAAACCAACAATACTGACAAGAAAGACAAGAATATATAAAGGTTTTTCCTTTTCATTAATTACAGACGGTAGCGCTTGTTGAACATGAAGTTTTTCTCAAGAAATTATACTTCATTGGGTTGATTGATATAACAAAAATTGAACTAATAAAATACAGGTTCAAATTTACAACGATTCCCCACACAATCAGCAATGGAGGACAGATCTTTTTCAGTACCAATTACTCCGGGGGAGTTGAGTGATAGGAAAGCGTAGAAACAAGCTCTGCTTAGGCTAGGGTGAAAAATAGGGATTCATGGATTAGGAAACGCAAAACCTTTTAACCTCATCTGGCTCACCAATCCCACTATTAAATTAACAATCAAGATCTTAGCTAAAGAGTTCTTAATTCATCATTAAGTTCACACTATTTTCCTGCTGCGGATATAGGCAAGGGATGTTTTAATGCTTCACCAGCCAATACGTCATATATAGACTGATATTCATTCAATCCGGTTTCATAGGTTAACTCTTCTTCAAAAAGGATGGTTCCGGCCACATTGGTTTTCACCCTTTTTACCAGGTTGTCTGCATCGTCGTAAGAAAACACTTCCTCGGCATCAAGCAAAAAATCGCCACCCTGATAATTAAAATATTCTGCCTTTAACAACCTGTTTTTATCATCATAGGAATAATGTTTTTTATAGGTCAGTTGAATGGGATAGCCATAATAGTCGGTATAAACAAATTCTTCATCAAGCAGGTTATTCTGGTAGGTAAACTCGCGCCTGACATTTTCGACAATATCCTCATCCGTATACGCCCGAAAATAAAATGAAGCCTTCATTAATTGATCAGCATTATAAAAATAACGAAATGAATCATAGATGACCAGAGCATCTTCTTCAGCAGTGAAACCATTAATCTCCAATGGTTTTTCACCTTCATAAGTATAAACAACCTTGCGATACAGACTGCCCGGATCTTCTGAGAGAAAAACATTTGCTTCCTGAACCAGATTCCCCTGAAATTTTTCGATTGTCCTGGAATTTAGACTCCAATCATTTTCTGTGTAATAATAATGGTCTGAAACAACCGAATCGCCTGCATAGGTGTTTTCAATTTTAGCTTCATTCTCTGCCACTGTACTCTTGATGCGGTTATTCTCGTAGGTTACTTGAGTTTGATAATACTCATCAAAACCGTAGTAATAAGATGTGACTGTAGCAACCCGATAAGGTTGTTGTGTGTTGTTCTCCTTTTTGCAAGAGGTTAGCAAACTGACGAACATGATGGTGGAAAAAAAAGCAAGGATGGTTTTCATGTTTTGGAGCTCATAATATGTTAGGCGAATTTATGGTATTTCCGAATCCATTGCTATGGATACTCCAAAATAATTATGGCCTGCTTCTAGCGTGGACGCATGAAGCAGGCGGAGGATCTTTTTTTGCCACTAAAGCTCTAAAACACAAAGAATACACAAAGGTAATATGTTGTCAATGTACTTTTTGTGCAACATAAAGCCTTGGTGTTTCTGTTTCAATAGACACATGCATATCTCCTATCAATAGGATCAACTGTAATTGAAAAACGAAAACCCCCTTTACGGGTTTGGGGTGAAATTTGTGCGGTATGTTTTCAAGCGTGGACGCTTGAAGCAGGGGCAGATCCTTCGACTACGCTCAGGATCAGTTCGACTAAATGATTTTGTTCCAAAACCAAGGTCTCACTGACCTAGCTATCTGATTTCCATTCCAAATACGGTCTTAAATTCTTCCTTTAAGATCTCTTGAACTTCTTTTTCATCCACTTCTCTACCCAGTTCTTTTTGCAAACTGGTAACACCCTTTCCCTGAATACCACAAGGAACGATGTAATTAAAATAGTCGAGGTTGGTGTTGATATTAAAAGCAAAGCCGTGCATGCTCACCCAATGACTTGTACGAACCCCTATGGCACAAATTTTACGTGCCTTTCCGGGAATATTCGTATCGAGCCAAACGCCGGTAGCGCCATCAGAGCGGGTAGCTTCGATGCCATAATGCTTTAAGGTACGGATAATCACCTCTTCAAGTTTATCGATATAAGACTTGATTGAAACACCAAAATTATCCAGGTCGAGGATGGGATATCCAACAATTTGTCCGGGTCCGTGGTAGGTGATATCCCCTCCCCGATTGATTCGATAAAAAGTCGCTCCCTTGGAAGCCAGAAAATCTTCGTTGATTAACAAGTTCGAATCATTGCCGCTTTTCCCCAAAGTATAAACATGGGGATGCGAGCAAAACAACAGGAAATTGGGAGTGAGTTCAGGGATTTCCGCTTTGCGGTTGGTTTCCTTAACGGCGACCACCTGATCGAAAAAATCCTCCTGAGTGTCCCAGGCTTTTTGATAATCAATTAATCCCAGGTCGTGGTATTTCACCTGGTGGTTGATGGGCTGTGTAGCTTTCATTACTTAACTTGTTTATTTTTCAACATGCTTTTCGGCCCGGTACGACGAACGAACCAATGGACTGCTTTCCACGAATTTAAATCCCATCTCGAGTCCGGCAACGCGGTATTCCTCAAATTGCTCAGGCGTTACATATTCCTGAACCATGAGGTGTTTTTTTGTGGGCTGTAAATATTGGCCGATGGTGACGACCTGAACACCTACCGCCCGCATATCGCGCAAAGTTTCCAGCACTTCTTCCGGTTTTTCGCCCAAACCCACCATAATGCCTGATTTGGCCACGCACTTGGATTTGGCAATGATGCCCAAGGTATGCAAACTCAAATCGTATTTGGCACGACTACGTGCCCAAGGCGTAATTCGGCGCACTGTTTCCAGGTTATGAGAAATCACTTCAGGAGCTGCGTCAATCACCATTTGAATCAAATCTTCACGACCATCAAAGTCGGGGACAAGTGTTTCGATGGTGGTTTCGGGATTCAACTTTTTTATTTCCTGAACAGTTAGAGCCCAAATACCGGCACCCAAATCGTCAAGGTCATCCCGATCGACGGAAGTCAATACACAATGTTTTAATTTCATGAGCTTCACCGACTCAGCCACGCGTTTGGGTTCTTCCCAGTCGGCGGCCTTGGGGCGACCCGTTTTTACATTGCAAAAACCACATGAGCGCGTACAAATATCGCCCAGAATCATGAGGGTAGCCGTACCGCGCCCCCAGCATTCGTGCATATTCGGACAATGTCCGCTGGTGCAGATGGTATGCAATTTATTTTTTTCAACTATTTCGCGAACGTTGACATATTCCTTTCCTGAAGGGATTTTTATTTTCAGCCACTCGGGTTTACGCAGGATGGTATCTTTATGTTGGGAATCCATGTTGTTATTTTTGAAGTTGCAAAATTAACAAAACCCTTGTAAAGCGAAAGAATCCGCCCAACATATCCATAGCAAAACCCAAAGGCAATACGGATTGAAATCGAACATCTAAACATATCTACATCTGTAATTTATAATCATTTTTAATTAATTTACACCTAACTTTGAGCCGCAAAAAATTTCAAAACCAATCAATAATAATGAAACAAAAAACTACACTTTCTGTAAAATCGTTGATGGTTGTTGTGTTCACCTTAGCCTTTGGTCTGCTAATGGCACAAAACAAAACGGTTAAATTAAATGATGCCTGGGGCAAACAAGGCATTTCCCTGCTTAAGCAAAGTCCACAAAATGTACAACTTAACTTTAGTGTGGAGGATTATGTGGTTACTCCTATGACCATTGACAGGGAAGAAATGAATGCCATCACCATGACAGGTGTTATTCTGCAGAATAGCGAAGGCGCTCCCAACCTTCCTGCATACAGCAAGTTCATTGCTGTACCACAGGGAGCTTCCGTTTCGGTTAACATCTCCGACAAACGCGTTGAATCAGTGCCCGGGCTCACCATTGCTCCTGCACCACGGATTCCTAAAGATGATGATTTAAGTCCTTTGGAATACAAGAAAAATCCGGAAATCTACACCAAAAATGCCTTTTATCCTGAGCAACCCGTTATTGTTTCTGCTCCCATGAAAATCAGAGGTTTGGATGTGGTATTGATCAGCGTTAGTCCGTTTCAATACAATCCGGTAACCGAAGAATTGATTGTGAACCGTGACATGAACGTCGAAATAAATTTCGAAGGGGGCAATGGTTTATTTGGCGATCAAAGATTACAAAGTCGTTGGTGGGAGCCCATTGTACATGATGCAGTGCTCAACGAAGCCTCCATTCCGGTTTACGAAACCAAAATGAGATCGACCAAAGAAGTTGGCTCTGAATATGTTATTATCACCCCCAACGACCCTGTTTTTCTGGCTTGGGCTGATACCATACGCGTATTCAGACAACGTCAGGGTATTACCACGCAAGTTTATACAACAGACGACATAGGTGGAAACACCACTTCAGCCATTGAGACTTTTGTTGATGATGCCTACAACAACTGGGATATGCCTCCTGCAGCAGTATTGCTCATTGGAGATTACGGCACAAGTGGAAATACAATTACCAGTCCGATATGGGACAACTACTGTATTTCTGATAACTTTTACTCAGATGTGGATGGCGATGATTTGCCAGATGTAGTTTTTGCACGCCTTACCGCTCAAAATGCAGCTCAACTGGAAGTAATGGTCACCAAATTTTTACACTACGAACGCAATCCGCCAACAAATCCAGGGTTCTACGATCATCCGATTACTGCCATGGGCTGGCAAACCGAACGCTGGTTCCAGATTTGTTCGGAAGTTATTGCCGGTTTCCTTGAAAACTCATTGGGTAAATCACCTGTTCGTGAAAATGCCATTTATCAGGGATCACCTTCAGGTGGTGTATGGTCATCAGCCACCAACACCGCTACCGTAATGAGCTATTTTGGTCCTGATGGACTAGGTTATATTCCATCTACTCCAAACTATTTGACAGACTGGGGAGGAAACGCTACCCGTGTAAACAATGATATCAATGCAGGAGCTTTTATGCTTCAACACCGCGACCATGGTATGGAAACCGGTTGGGGAGAGCCTTCATATACCAACACCAATATCGACGGACTAACCAATACCGACTTAACCTTTATCTTCTCCATTAACTGTTTAACAGGAAAATTCAACTGGACCAACGAGTGTTTTGCAGAGAAATTCCATCGCTATACCTACAATGGTCAAAATAGTGGAGCACTTGGAATTACCGCTGCCACAGAAGTTTCCTATTCTTTTGTAAACGACACCTATGTATGGGGAATGTTTGACAATATGTGGCCTGATTTTATGCCCGATTATGGCACCAACCCCGAATCACGCGACTTGCTTCCTGCTTTTGGCAACGCTGCCGGAAAACACTTCCTTGCACAATCATCATGGCCATACAACACCAGTAACAAAGAAGTTACCTATTATTTATTCCACCATCATGGCGATGCCTTTTCAGTCATGTATTCAGAAGTTCCACAAAACCTGAATGTGGTTCATAACAATGTACAATTGGGTGGAATAGATTTCTTCACCATCGAGGTAGATGAAGGTGCATTAATTTGCTTAACAGTTGACAATGAAATTATTGGTCTGGCCGAAGGCACAGGAGAACAAATGGATATTCCTATTGTAGCTCAACTTCCCGGAACCTTTATCGATTTGGTTATCACCAAACAAAATTACTACCGTTACGAAACCCGTATAGAAGTTATTCCGCCGGATGGCGCCTATTGTTTATACGACAATTTTACTGCTATCGACACATTGGGTAACAGCAATAACAAAGTGGATTTTGGCGAAGAAATCCTCATCGACCTTGAAATGAAAAATCTAGGTAACGAAGACGGGATCAATATCCATGTTGAATTGGCAACAGATCATTATGCTACTTTCATCGACTCAATCCAGGTTTACGACACCATCCAGGCCAGCGGATCTACCATGGCCATGGGCGCGTTCAAATTCAGGGTAAGCGATGGCATTCCTGATCAACACAAACTCCAATTCGACGTTATTGCATCCAACGATGAAGATTCAACCTGGACCAGCAAGTTTAACATCATTGTAAATGCCCCTAACATTAACCCCACCATCATGACAATTGATGATTCACAAGGAGGTGACAACAATGGCAGACTTGATCCGGGTGAAACTGCTGACATGATTGTGACCATTGGCAACAACGGACACTGTGTAATTAACAATGTGCTTTGCGAAATGATTGCCTACAATCCGTTTATCACTGTGAATACCGATCCTATCAATATTCCTTCGTTGACCTTATTTGGAACAACCAACCTGGTTTACAATGTAACGGTTGCTGATGATGCACCCAACGCTATTATTGCTGAAATGCATTTTAATGC
>JBFHGX010000101.1:0-14322 GCA_041582875.1 Bacteroidales bacterium
GATATCATCGACAATTTCACCCTTTATAAAGGCAGTATTCCGGCAAGATTTGGCGGACGGTTAAGTTCAATTTTTGATGTGACTACCAAAACGGGTAACATGGAACACTTTACTGCTCGCGGAGGAATAAGTCCGATTACTGCCCGACTATTGGTGGAAGGACCCATTGCCAAAGAAAAGGTCAGTTATATTGCTGGGATTAGATCTACCTATTCCGATTGGGTGTTGAAGCTTGTAAAGGATCCTGAAATCAGAAATTCAAAAGCCTATTTCGGCGATGCCGTGCTTGGATTTGATGCCCGCATCGACCCCAACAACAAAATCAAATTGTTTGGCTATTACAGCGAAGACCACATCAAACTTTCCAACAACACGAATTACAATTTTCAAAATCAGGGAGCTACACTGGATTGGTTTCATGGATTCAACAAAAAACACGACCTCCGGATTTCTCTGATCTATTCTGATTATCAGTTCACTGAAGACAATACAGAATTGGTTATTGCTGCTTACCGACAAAACTACCAACTTAATCACAATCAGTTAAATGTCAGTTTAAACCTGCGACCTTCGGAAAAGCACATCATCAACACTGGATTTTCAGGAATAATTTACCTGCTTGATCGCGGAAAACACCTTCCATTAAATGAAGAGTCCACTGAAGTTCCCATTGATTTCGGACAAGAAAAAGCCATTGAATCGGCACTTTTTATTAGTGATGAATGGAAGGTTTCTCCCTTGATTACTCTGGTGGGCGGACTACGATATAACTTATACTCCTACCTTGGACCCAATAGCATTTTTCAATATCAACCCAATAGTCCGCTTTCTGCAAAAACCATAACCGACACGCTTCATTTTTCTAATAATGAACCCATTAAAACCTATGGAGGATTAGATTACCGACTATCAGCTATTTTCCTACTTAGCCCCAACTTATCCATTAAGGCGGGCTACAACCGCTTACATCAGTACATTTTCATGCTCAGCAACACCATAGCCCTCTCACCAACTGACACCTGGAAATTAGCTGATTACAATATCAAACCAATGGTGGGAGATCAATTTTCAGCAGGGATATATGGTAATTTTGGTAAAAATTTCGAAGCTTCTATCGAGGGTTATTATAAAATAGTGGACAATCTGGTTGAATACAAAGATGGTGCAGATTTAGTTACCAGTAAGGTGGTAGAATGGGATATCTTGCAAGGCGAGCTCAATGCGTACGGCATCGAATTTATGGTAAAAAAACCATTTGGCAAACTCAACGGATGGATCAATTATAGCTATGCCAATTCATCTGTTTTAGTTAATAATAACCAAACCGGAGAGCACATCAATTTCGGACAACGGTATCCTTCCAACTTTGATCATCCCCATACAGTTAACGTGGTGGCCAATTTTCGTTCTTCCAGAAGGTTAACACTTTCAGGAAACTTGATTTATTCCACAGGACGTCCGATTACTTATCCTACAGCTATCTACTACCAGGATGGCCAAAAAATACTTCACTACAGCCTGCGCAACGAATACCGGGTACCCGACTATTTCCGCATCGATTTGGCAGTGAAAATAGAAGGCAACCTTGTATCAAAAAAACTGGCACATGGCGTGTTCATTCTATCCGTGTACAACGTAACCGGACGAAAAAATGCTTATTCAGTTTATTTTAAATCGGAAAACGGTCAGGTGAATGGTTATAAGATGTCAGTTTTTGGCACCCAAATATTTTCAGTTACTTACGACTTTAAACTCGGGAATTATGCCAATTAAATATATATTAATCCTGCTTTTATTAATTGCGGCCACTACGGCATGCGTTGATAAATACTGGCCTGAAATCGACAAGTATGAAAATTTACTTGTAGTGGATGGATTACTCACCAACAATGATGAGCCAACAGTTGTTAAATTATCCATTTCTACTGCCCTTGACCGCAATCAAATTACACCCGTAACCGGAGCAAGCTTGCATTTATCAACGTTGACCGGAAGCTCATTTATTTACTTTACAGAAACCGAACCAGGTACTTATCAAATCATTGATCCCTCTTTTAAGGGAGAAATCAATCAATGGTATCAATTGAATATAAAACTTCAGGATGGACGACAATATGCTTCCGACCTCTGTAAAATGCCCGCTCCCTCCCCCATCGATTCGGTTTACGGAATAGTTGAAAGCCAAGAATTATCGGGATACGATCATGATTTACAAGGTATTCAGTTTTACATTGACAACCACAGCATGAATACCGACACCAACTACTACCTCTGGAGGTGCACTCAAACATATGAGTACAAAGCAACCTTTACCTTGGACTATATCTGGGAGGGATACCCCATCACAGTTGGCAATCCTGATTCGCTCAGAACATGCTGGCGAACCAAAAACGTGGATGAAATATTTACTTATTCCACTAAAAACTTAACCACACCCATCATCACCAAATTTCCAATTAATTATACGTCAACCGAAACAAAAATGCTCAGCATCAGGTATAGTCTTTTGGTTAATCAATTAAATATCTCGCAAGCGGCATTTAACTTTTGGGATGCTCTGCGACAGCAAAATATTGAACAAGGAAGTTTGTATTCTCGACAACCCATTCAAATCAGGGGAAACATCAACAATTTGGATAATCCTGACGAACCCGTATTGGGCTATTTTACTGTAGCAGGGATCACTAAAAAGCGAATTTTCACTAACCGTCCTGCAAACCTTCAGTTTTATTACAGCATTTGTGAACCTGATTTTGAGACAGTGACAATGATTGGCGCTTCAACGCCACTTTTTTGGCCCATTTATATTACTGATGTTCCCGGAATAGGCTGGGCCATGGCTTCCTCAGATGTATGCTTTGATTGCCGCCTTGAAGGTGGTGAATTGACTCCTCCCGATTTCTGGGAATATTAAATTTCAGCTATGCCAAACAATCTAAAATATGTACTAGTAACCCTGATGATTCTTTTCATTATTGACACAGAATCCTATTCACAATCAGGATTTCCCCCGCGACTGGAAGAAATATCCCTGCAAACCGACCGAAGTTTATATCTATCAGGTGAATCGGTATGGTTTCATGTGTTTTATTCACTGCCCAGCGACTCAGGTTTTCTATTAAGTAAGGTGCTATACATAGAGCTTTTCAATCATGATTTAGAAGTGATTTCTTCCCAAAAACTGGCCATATCTGATAATTTAATCACGGGAAAAATAACCATTCCTGAAAAGGCTAAAACAGGGTACTATCTCATACGTGCTTACACCAAATACGATCAAAATTTTCCCGTTTGGGAAATGGAAACCAAAGTTTTATCGGTGATTAACCCAACACATCCGCTCTCCGCATTTCCATTCCAAAACCTAGATGATCAAGTCAACTTAAAATCCCAAGAAAAATATCCGGTTGTTTTTTATATTAAAAGCCCGCTTGCAAATGAGATTAAACACATCAATCTCATCACCGATAAATCAACCGACAGTTGCGAAATTACCTATTATCAGAATGGACTGGGCGAAATCAACTATCTGCCTCAAGCAGGAGAAACACTCCACCTCCAACTCACCCTCAACTCGGGTGAAACCATTCAAAGCAAGACCTTTACAACACAACAAACGCAAATATATCACCAAGCTCAATTAACTACCGATGACCTCAGCTTGAGTTTAAGCCACATCCTCTCCAACGACAAATCACTTGTCATTAAAACGTTGAACATTCAGAACGGCATCGAATACCAAAACTTTGTAGATATAGATCAGCAAAAAAGCTACATCAGAATTCCGTACAACAAAACTGGAAAGGGATTAATTAAGGTAACAATATCTGATATCAAAAACACTGTTTTCGAAGAATTCCTCCAATACATTCCTGAAGTCAATACGCATACTGTAGTTCAACAACGCCCTTTAACAGAAATAGCTGGCGAATCGTTCACCATAGATTTTTCAGGACACGACTCCACCAACTATCCCTTGGCGGTTTCCTGCGTTCTTGAAGGCACCACCCAACTTAATACAGAGAATCTTCCTGCATACATCATCAAAAACCCTTGGTATTTAATCGCTTTCACCGAGGAAAAACAACAAATATCGAAGGAACTCATGCATCAGATACAACTTGCCTTATCGTTGCAGAAAGAACAAGTGCAAAATCGTTTTATTTCAAAACCCTCATCCTTCATATTACCTGAAATTTACGGAATGACCATTGAAGGTAATATCCTCAACGAAAAAGAATCTGACCCCATAAGCAATAAGCTGGTTTATTGCAGCCTATTGGGCGATCACCCTCAGTTTCATGCCACAACAACTCGGCAAGATGGTAGTTTTACTTTTACACTTAATCCATCAAAAAACGATCAGGACTTATATTTAGGTTTGGCGTCTTCCGATTCCAACGCTCCGTTAGTTGTCGTCAAGAATGGTTTTTGCACTACACCTCCATTATGGAACGACTGCCATTTTTCTCCGGACACCTCATTGCGCAGTTTGTTGGAGCAAATGTATTTTAACCTACAAGTAAATCAATTGTTTGAAATCAACAGAGTAAAAAAAGAAGATATCGACATCCCCTTGCGAACCATTTTCGGAAACCCAAGTAGCTCAATTGTACTTACTGATTTTGTTCAACTGGCCTCAACACAAGAAGTTTTTAACGAGCTTGTTCCTTACGTAAAGGTGCGAAAAAAAGAGGGCCACTTCACTTTTGTTGTGCTCGACGAAACCTTAAATATTGAATATGAAAACCCTTTGGTTCTGGTAGATCAGATACCCTATTTCAATACTGACAAACTCATGCAACTTCAGCCTACTGAACTTAAAAAAATTGAAGTTATTAGTCGTGTTTATGCTTTTGGAGAACATCTCTTTAACGGAATTATCATGATCAGTACCAACGATGGAAATCTGGCAGGATTACCTCTGGAAGAAGGAAGTATTTTTGTTGAGTATGGCACCTTAAAAGAAGAAGATCATTTTTCAAAGTTGGAAAATTCATCCATAATGCCCGATTTTACCAATACGTGTTTTTGGAATGTGATCCAAAAGCCTGGCGTTCGTGGCAATTCATTCCAATTGCCTCAATCAACAGGAAGCTACAAGGTCGTTGTAACTCAATTACAAAAACCTGAACAGGTTATTAATTACCAATCTGTTCAGGTTGTAAAAACTCAAATGGATAAGTAACTTCCTCTAAAAAAAGTCCTTCTGCAGGGACTGAAAATCCGGCTTTCGAACGGTCCTTAGCCTCAATGATGGTATCCATATCCTCAGGTTGCAATTTTCCTTTACCAATTTCGAAAAGTGTTCCTACAATCGCGCGAACCATGTTACGCAAAAAACGGTCAGCAGTAATGGTGAAAACCAATCGATCAGGAAACACCTGCCATTCTGCTTTTGATATCGAACAATTATTGGTTTTCGTCTGGGTATGCAATTTTGAAAAACTCGTGAAATCGGTATGTTTCAAGAGATATTCTGAAGCTTCTTGCATGGCAGTAAGATTCAATTTGCCATCATAAGGCATACTTAAGCCACGCAAAAAAGGATTTTTCACTGTACTGATATAATATTTGTAAGTGCGACTGGTTGCACTAAACCGACTATGTAAATCGTTGGGAACCTCCTGAATGAAATAAACCACCAAATCATCCGGAAGAAACCGATTGAGTTTGTATACCAAATCGTTTATATTGCGTTGGATGGCTGGAATATCAATATGGGCATAAAATGCCCGGGCATGGACTCCGGTGTCCGTTCTTCCACAACCCACTACATTCACTTCTTGCCCAAGCAATACCGATAATTTCTGGTTAAGTTCAGCCTGAACCGAATGTGCATTTTCCTGAATTTGCCAACCATGATAACCCCCTCCGGCATAGGCCAGTTTGATAAAATACCGTTTCATAATGCAAAAATACATGAAATAGCTTGAGTTAGGTCTATTTTAGGAACTCTTGACAAAGCAAGTACCAAAAAGGGATTATCTTTGTTAAAAAATTCACATGGAAGAAGCATTGGCTGGGTTCCCCTTTATATTTGGACTCCTGGCATCCATCATACATGTTATCTCAGGCCCCGACCACTTAGCTGCGGTGAGCCCGATTGCGTTAAGAGCCAAGCGTCGAGCCTGGATAATTGGTTTAGCATGGGGAATCGGACATATAGGAGGTATGCTCCTCATCGGATTGTTATTTTTCTATTTTCGAGATTTATTTCCCATCGAGATTATCTCCGACAACAGTGAAAAAATAGTAGGCATCATGTTGATCGTGATCGGGTTTTGGGCTTTGGCAAAGCTCTACCCCATTCATCACCATCACACCCACGATCACACCCATGCTAACGAACATGGGTTAACCTTTGTCCACCGACATGAACACGAACACGAACATCACCATTCACTCGCAGAAGCAGAAAAACAAGCCTGGTATGCTGCATTAGGAATTGGCATTCTACATGGACTGGCAGGTGTTTCACATATTGTTAGTCTGTTGCCAACCTTGGCATTTGAAACCAATGGTCAGGCAACAAAATACCTGATTGGTTTTGGAGCAGGAACCGTTCTGGCCATGGTGGCCTTTGCATTTTTACTTGGACTGGTCTCCCGATCGGCATCACATAACCACAAGCAACATGCACTTAAATGGATGAATGGCTTAGCCGGTTTAGCCGCGCTCGGAGTCGGGATTTTTTGGATCATAAATACCTGGTAACACTAAACACATGAAAAATAACTTGGTACGATTAGCTTTTTTACTTATCATGATTTCAGCCAACCTGACGGCGCAGGAAATAGAGAATAAGACATTTAAACTTGGCATAGAGGGAGGTATTCAGTTTTGCGATATCAGCGATCAGTACACAATCTCAAAAAGCGGAACAGGATATAATTTTGGAGCTTATGTTGAATACCCAATCAATGGATCGCTAAATATCAAGCTTGGTTTAAATTATGATAATCGTGCATTCAATTTGAAAAACCAATGGAGGCTAGTTGATGATTCAACCGGCTATTATGGCGATTCCTATTATGCCGAAAACTCAGACTTCACATTAAATTACGCCACCATTCCTTTAAGCTTGCTCTATACCAAAGGAACAGGTAATTTCAAACTATATTTCCAATTCACTGTTTACTATTCCCTACTACTTAATGCGTCTATGGATGGTAATTCGGAAATTTACGTTTCAGCCACAGATGCCCTGCATTTTAACAATCCGGATTGGCAAAGTCCTCAACACACTACGGAACCCTATAGTGGAGACGTTACTGACGCCTTTAATAGCTACGATCTAGGAATCAATTTTTATATCGGAGGCATTTACAAAGTATCCGACCAGTTTGGTATTACCTTATCTCCTGGAATCACATACGGAATGGCCAATGTATGGGCCAACCCTGAACGAACAGCAACGTGGTCACGGTTATTCAAAATAAATGCCGGAATCGTATATACGATCAAATAAAAAAGCCAATCAACCTGCATTTAGGTCATATCATAAGTAAAAATGCAAAAACAATAAAAAGCTGTTTAAAGGTTGTTTAGACTACCTTTAAACAGCTTTTCTATTCTAGCAAACATAGTTATTGACTATGCTTCTTCCTCAAAATCACGTTTCATAAACTGAATACGTTCAAAGGAAGCAATGGTAGTCACCTCTTCCAATGCTTTACCTCTAAAATCTTCAATCGAGGCAAATTTATTGTCCAGCATCCATTTCTTCAAATTTTCCAGAATGGTTTCAATGTAAGGTATTCCATTGGCGTACAAAGTACTGCAAATCTGAACCGCAGTAGCACCAGCTAAAAGCATTTTCACAACTCCAGTATAATAATGAATGCCTCTGGAGGCGACCAAATCGCAACCAATGTTGTTGCCCGAAAGTAAGGCAATCCAACGCAAAGAAATACTCTGTTCCTCAGGGGTTGACAAATAATTATCAGGCACCACTTTAAGCGTATTGATATCAATATCAGGACGGAAATAACGATTAAACAACACCAATCCTTGAGCTCCATGATCAACCAATTGATTGGCTACGGAACAAATATTGGTAAAATAACTGCTCAATTTTACCGAAACAGGTATGGTAACTTCCTTTTTAACTGCGTCTAAGATCTCTATATATTGGTCTTCAACTTCACAACTCTTCAAAGAAGCATTAAAAGGAAAAATTCCAATATTTAATTCAATAGCATCGGCACCAGCTTTTTCGATTAATCCGGCAAATTTGGGCCATTCTTCAGCTGATTTACAATTGATACTGGCAATAACAGGAATTTCGACAGAAGCCTTTACCTCTTTAACAAAACTGAGGTATTTTTCAAGATCAGCCTCAAATGAAAGTCCGGTAACATGCTCTTTGGCTTCTGGAAACCAGTAATACATCTCGTTGCTTCCATCTACCTTGGCTTCAGCTTCGGCTCTGATTTGCTCCTCAAATACAGATTTTAGCACCACAGCACCTGCACCAAACTGAGCACATAACTTAATTTTATCAAGCTCACCAGTAATTTTAGAACTACTGATAATAAGGGGGCTATTTATTTTTAGCCCCATATAGGTTGTTGAAATATCTAGTGTCATAACATACTTATTGGTAAATTCTTTTTGATCAACGCCCATCCGGCAAGTTGACGGGTTAAAAACTGGAAGGCCTGCTCCAAATTAAGCTTGGCACAGTCTGTTAGTCCTTCTTTAAGCTCATATTCATAACCCTTAATGGCCAGAACATGGGTTTCAGGTTTTTTACCAAAAAGTTTCTCTGCCAAATGCACTACATAAGCAGGAGAAACGGCATGCATGGTAAACTCTACCTGAGCATCGGAGGGCTCTACAGTATTAAAGGTATACTCATTAATTCTAGCCTCCTTAGTCGCATCAACAAAAACCACAATGTCCCATTGTGAAATTTTTTCAGCATCTTCAATATTCAACTGATAATTGCTATCGGTTTCCATACAAGTAAGGTGGTGAGTTTCAATCCAGGATTGAACCATGTTAGCCATCTGATTTCCTATTCCGTCATCCTGACGTCCTGGATTTCCGTAGCCATAAATGAGTACTCTTTTTTTCGGTTCCATGATTATTTAGTTTTATGGTCAATTATCTCGTTATTGCTATTAACAAGGGTCATTTCCAAAGGCATCTGGCCTAATGCATGTGTTGCACAACTTAAACAAGGATCGTAGGCACGAATAGCTACTTCAACGGCATTCATCATGCCTTCAGTAATTACTTTTTGACCATTCATAAACGATTTGGCGGTTAGGTTTACGGCCATGTTCATGGGTTCGTTGTTATTGGTTGTGGACACGATCAGGTTTGCCAATGTGATTTGATCGTTGTCGTTAATTTCGTAGTGATGGAAGAGAGTTCCTCGGGGAGCTTCAATAATACCCACTCCTCGGTTTGATTTCTCTCCTTTAACCACAAGGTCTTCATTTTGCAAATCAGGATCTTTAAGCAAGTTTCTGATTTCTTCAGCTGCATGCAAGGTTTCAATCAGGCGAGCCCAATGATAATGAAGGGTTTTATTGTTTGGTTTGCCGTTGGTATAGGCTTTAAATTCTTCAAATTCCTTTTGAGCCAATGGGGTCGGAATAAAATCACAGGTATTCAAACGTGATAAAGGACCTACGCGATACCATCCCTTATCTTTACCTAAATGTTTCAGGTAGGGGAATTTCATATAACTCCAACTGCGAACTTCCTCCTCTATATACTGATTGTAATCCTGACAATCAACATCATTCAAAATGCGATTTCCATCGGTATCCACAGCGCGCAAAACGCCATTGTAAATATCAAAAGCACCGTCTGCCCGAACAATACTCAGGTGATTGGATGGGAAATCAGCAAAAGTATCCACAAGGGTTTTATTATTGCGGTGATATGCTTTGAAAAATTCAAGAGCGGCTACCGACCATTCAACCATTTTGTCAGCATTAAGCGGATCAGCACCATTCAATAACAAATCGCGTTCAGCAATACTCAGGTTTTTATTAATTCCACCAGGAATAGCGCCTGTTCCATGGATTTTCTTTCCAGCAGTGTGTTTGATAATTTCCTGTCCGTATTTACGCATCATTACGCCTTGAACAGCTAAATCTTTGTGGTGCATGGCCACACCGATTATGTTTCTGATGGCAGGATCCGCATCAATTCCAAACAAAAAGTCAGGTGAACTGAGGTGGAAAAAATGCAATACGTGTGATTGAAAAAACTGTCCGTAATGCATCAATCGGCGCATTTTTTCGCCAACAGCTGTAAGCCCTAGGCCTGTACCGGCACCTACAATTACGTCGAGTGCCTTGGCTGCTGCAAGGTGGTGGCTAACAGGACAAATTCCGCAAAGGCGCTGAACCAAAACAGGGGCTTCCCAGTATGGACGACCTTGAACAAAGCGCTCAAATCCGCGAAATTCGACAATATGTAATCTGGACTCACGTACCTGTCCTGCATCATCAATCTGTATGGTTACTTTTCCGTGACCTTCCACTCTGGTTACGGGTTCTATGGTAATTTTTTTTGGCATGATTCAATAGTTTTCAAATAGTTAGTCAAATTTAACAACTTCGTAAGGCAAATCCAATTCATTACCAGTGATTAGGGCTACCAAAGCATCCCAAATCAAATCAGCACGAGGAGGACATCCTGGTAAATAATAATCTACCTTTACAATCTCGTGGCATGGATATACCTTATCGAGCAACATAGGTAACTCATCATCGTTAGGTAAAATGTGTTCGGTATTTAGGCCTACAGTTGGTCCGTCCAAATAGGCTTCGCGCAAACACTCTTCAATGGGAATCCCATTGCGTAAAGCAGGCAGGCCACCCATGATGGCACATTCACCTAAAGAAATGAGAATCTTGCAATTATCTCTGAAACTACGCAAAACTTCCACATTCTCGCTGTTACAACATCCACCTTCAATAATCCCAATATCCACAGGTTTGGTAAAAGTCTTGATATCATCAACAGGTGATTTATTAAATTCAACCAATTCGATCAAATCGAGGATGCGCTCATCAATGTCTAAAATCGACATATGACAACCGAAACATCCGGCTAATGAAGTAGTTGCTATGATCTTCTTTTCCATTTTCTTTCGTTTTCAAAATTAATTTTCGATTTCACTACCTATGGGCTTGCTATCGTATTTGCGAGTTCCAATAGGTTCTGCAAATCCTATTTCCTTATAAATGATGGATCCCACCGGGCAATTCTCCATAGCCTTTTTAGCCAAAGCCTTCGAAATGTCCTTACCCATTTGTTCGTCAAGGATAACCTCTAACTTATGACCTCTTTCTTTGAATGCAAAATAATTACGTCCTTGATCATCTTTAATGGTCTTGATACAACGTTTACAAAGAATACATCTGTTTTGATCCTTGATTATGTATGGATTGCTTCCATCAACACACTTTTGTGGGAATGCATAGGGGAAACGAGGAACCATCATTTGATAACGATAAGCAAGTGCTTGTAATTCACAATTTCCACTCTTCTCACAAGAAGGGCAAAAATGGTTACCGCTCACAAATAACAATTCGATAATGCTCTTTCTGAAGTCGATAATTTCTTTGGTATTGTTTTCAATCTCCATTCCCGAAGCAGCAGGTGTAGTGCAGGCGGTCATGAACCTGTTATTAATTTTAATCGTGCACATTCTACAACATCCTTTTGGGAGTGCTCCTGCAAAATTACACAGGGTAGGTATAAAGATACCATTCTCGCGAGCTGCTTCCACAATGGTTTTGCCCTGATCGGTGAGAATTTCTTTACCGTCGATTTTTATTTTAAGTTTATTGGTCATTTTATTCAGGTTTTATCATTTTTGGTGAAAATTTGGCTGGCGTCCAACGACTTTACACGATTCCAAAACAGAAGTCTCCAAATTAAAACCGCTGTCGTATGTTACATCTTTTTGAACAAGAGCTTCATATAAATGTTTAAAATTACGAATACTCGAAACCACAGGATTAGCAGCTGTCTGTCCTAATCCACAACGACTTACATTGAGGACTTTTGCCCATTCAATCATGTCTTTGATATCTTGCTTCACACCACGACCCTCTATAATTTTGAGTAATTTCTCACGCAAAACAAATGGCATATTTCTACAGGTGGAACATGAGCCACATGATTCCTCGATGAAGAAATTCATGAAATTCAAAACAACATCAGTAAGCAGATTTCTGGTATTATTAAACACAATCATCGAACCGCCGGTTGGCAAGTCTGAATAGCTTAATTCTCTGTTGAAATCTTTTGGCCCGATCAACGTTCCGGAAGGACCACCTACCTGAATAGCCTGAACATCAACAGCTCCGCACATATCAAGCAGTTCACTAATTTTTATACCCCATTGCACCTCGTAGATGCCTGGAAAACGGCAATCACCGGAAACACTTAATACCTTTGTTCCTGCAGAATCTTTATTACCAAGGTTATTGAACCAATCGGCACCATTTTTAAGAATCTTAACAACAGTGGCCAATGTTTCCACATTGTTCACAACAGTTGGCAGGTTCAAATAGCCTTTTTCAACAGGAAATGGTGGCTTGTCGCGAGGCTCCCCTCTTTTACCTTCCAATGATTCAATCAAGGCCGACTCCTCACCACAAATGTAAGCACCCGCTCCAAGTTGAATTCTAATATCGAAATCGTAATTTTCGATACCACCTACATTTTTACCTAAATAATTATTTTTTCGCATGTCATCAAGTACTCCGTTAAGGTAATTGAGCATGTATTTGTATTCATAACGTAAATATAACAAACCAAGGTCAGCACCTACCGCGTATCCTGCAGTAACCATACCTTCGAAAACCATCTCAGGATACTCTGTCAAAAGCACTCTGTCTTTAAAAGTTCCTGGTTCGCCTTCGTCAGCATTGCAAATAATAAATCTGCGTTCGCCTTTGGCTCTGCTTCCAAATTTCCACTTCAAACCGGTTGGGAAACCAGCTCCGCCTCTACCTCGAATATTCGATTCAGAAACGACGTCGATGATCTCTTCGGCAGATGTATTTGGGAGAATCTCTTTTATTACTGAAAACAATGGGTAATCATGATTCAACAAAGCACCTTTTCTGCGGATATTGTTGCTCACCATCGCACCTATTTGAGGAAGTGCATTTTTACCATCACCCATTTCTTCAACCACTAACTCATCAACCAATTTACCCTCTTTTAACCCCTGTACGATTTGATTAGCGCGGTAGGGAGTTAAACGCGTAAATACGCGATCATTAATAATGGCCGCAGGTTCCTGATCGTTCATCCCGATACAAGACGTAGAAAACAAACCCACCGTTCCATCGCTGGTAACACTACCTTCGTTAATGCCCAACCCTTTTTCAAAGGCACTAAGCACCTCTTTACGACCACTCATGTTGGCTGTAACACTGTCGTTAAGATAAATATTGACCTTACCCAGTGGTTGATCACTGTAAAAATGATAAAATGATATGGTTTCCTCAATCTGCGCTGCCGATAGAGCCAACTTATCTGCCAGCAATGCAATGGTTTCTTTACTGACGTAACCAGCAAACTCTTGAACATCGTGCAAGATATCCATGAGTCGACTACCATCACCATTGTATTTGCTGATAATCTTAATAATTTTGTCCTTCATTGATAATTACTTTTTTGTGGGAAAAAGGATTACAATTTGATTGTTAAATAATTAACAGCAAATATACTTCATTATCTTGTTAATTCATTAACAATGGAAAATTTATAATCAATTTAAATTAGTTTTGTCAGCGAAATTTAGGATTAAATGGAGTCAAAAAAAATCACCATAAAAGGGCTGGTTCAAGGCGTTGGATTCAGACCGGCCATCTACCGAATTGCAACAAAATATGGCATAAACGGAACCGTTGAAAATACCAATTCAGGAGTCATCATTCTGGCTGAATCCACTGAAAAACAATTAATTGAATTTTTAGATGCGCTTCCAAAAGAAATTCCTCCAGCTTCTTCCATAAAATCCATTGAATGGACCAAAATGGCCGTTAAAAACTACCCCGATTTTCGCATTGTTAAAAGCACAACAGTATCTAATGAAGTCACCGAAGTAAGTCCCGATATAGCGGTTTGTGATGATTGTCTGAACGATCTGAAACACCAGGATCACCGCATTAATTTTCCATTGATAAATTGCACCAACTGCGGCCCCAGATTTACCATTATAAAAGCACTTCCTTACGATCGTCCGAAGACCACCATGGCACCTTTCGTGATGTGTTCTACCTGTCAGGCTGAATATACCGACGTGCTCAACCGAAGATTTCATGCCCAACC
>JBFHGX010000102.1:0-14085 GCA_041582875.1 Bacteroidales bacterium
CGCTGTAAAAATATAAACCGGAATGAGCAATATCATCGCTAGAAGTGAAGCGATAATGTCGATGATACGTTTTAAAGACTGTTGCCAGGCAGGCATCAAATCAGGCGAAATTTCAATAAGTGGCGTATGGAAGATTCCACGCGTTCGCACTGAACCAAAGATAATGTCCTGCATCAAAGGAATAACTTTGATAATTACGCTGGTAGTCTCAAGTTCAGTGATAATACGCTCGATGGTATCTATCTCCGACCGCTCGATGGCTATAACAACTTCTTCAACTTTGTAGTCGTTTATTACCGTATTTAAATCCTTATAGGCGCCCAAATGAGGTAAGAATTTACCGATCTTGAAGTCATCCCGATCATGAACATTTACAAATCCAACAAAGTGGTTACCTGAAGAAATTTCTTGGCCTGTGATATCATTATAAACCTTCATGGCATTACCATTACTACCAATAATCAAGGTATTAAACCCCAGTTTTCCACTGTGTATTTTTTTTACAGTGATGGTAGTCAGCGATAACCTGAAAATATACGTAAAACCAAATTGAAGAAAAAACAGGATGGCAAACGACTGATAATAGGATTTATAGGTAACGATAAAATCGTCTAGAATTAACACGAAAAAGATGATAGTTACACCGATAAGCGTGATTATCAATGTTTCCCCTAACTCCTTTAAACGCGCTTTACGGTAAATACGGCGATATGACCCGATCATTACATAAAGAAATAACCAGAAAATGGGAACCAAAATTATTCCAGTCCAGAATTTAGAATCGTCAAGTACAGTTTCAATATGTGTTAGTATGGTATCGTCTTCACTATATTTTCTGATAATATAGAATAAACTCCATGCAAGGCTGGCTGCAAGCCAGTCGAGAATCACATATTTTGCTACTTGTAACCGTCGATTCATACGCCTCGTTATCGGGAAACAATTTTTAAATTATCTATATAAATATCAGCCACTTCATTTACAGTTTCGAGACCTGATCTGAAAATCACCTTGTAATCAGTTGCCGTAGAGTTCAGGGAAATATTCGGGCCTAAATTGATATAGATTTTAGTCCACTCCTCATTATCATTTAATATGACTAGGGGTATCTCTGTAAAATTGTCGTTGATGCGCATAAGAAGTCCAACAGACAACACATTATTGGTTTTAAAATCCATTTCTAAAACCACTACTGATCCTGCCGCTTCAGGCATCGGAAAACTAACAAAAGATACTGCAACATATTCAGGTTTATCCTCTGTAAGACTTATGAATCCAGAATACTTGGAATTTGAGCTTAGATAGGCCTCCGGATTATTTTCTGGGTACGTACGTTTGATAACAGTATCACTGGTACTCGACTCCTCGATAGAAATATCGGGTTGTTCAAAATCTTCCATCCATTGAAAATTTAACCCAGTACTGTAGGTAGTGGTTAGCGTTCCAAGGTATGTCACTTGCTCTGGAACGAACTCAAACTCCTCATAAACAATAGGATTGTAAAAAGGATAAGGAACACGTGTACTTGAAATTCCATTGATTTTTATGCCTAGTCTTATCTCAAGCTTATGCTTTCCTTCCGCCAAAACAGGAAATTCAGCTGGCAGCTCATAAACGCCTAACAGCTGATCATCAACATAAACCCAAACATCGGTAATAGCTGAAGTAGGTGCACCTTGTTGGGTGTAATTGGTCTGAATGTCAACTTCATCAATACTTAAGTAAGCGGGTACCGTTTGGTTACCGGAGAATTTGTAACACCCTTGGAAGATTAACAATCCAAAAAACATTACAGCAACCAATAAAGCATATGGTTTAACGTGTTGTCTCAAACCTCGAACCTTTTGTGATCAAACGCAAACGTTTGCAAATTATTGTGGACTTTATCAGCCATTTGCAGACGAATTGTTAATTTTATCCATAATCATATGGGCTACTTGCAACGCATGATAACCATCATGAATAGTTACAGGAGGCTCTGTATTATGAAGGATAGAATTTTTAAAGCTGCTTAGCTCTTCAACAATTGCGTTAATATTCTCAACCTCTGGTTTTTCAAAATAGATTCGTTTCTTTTTCTTTCCATCGCCCAAATCGAGCACCATAGCCATCGGATCTTCAGGCATGGCATCAATTTCATCCATACGGACAATCTCGCTTACTTTTTCAAGAAAATCAACCGTAATATAAGCATCTCGCTGAAATAGACGGGTTTTGCGCATGTTTTTTAGAGAAAGTCGACTAGCAGTTAGATTTGCAACCGCACCATTCTCAAACTCAAGTCGTGCATTGGCAATGTCGGGTGTATCACTTACAACATTTACGCCACTGGCATGTACCCTTCTCACTTTTGATTTAACAGCACTCAGCACAATATCAATATCGTGAATCATTAAATCGAGCACAACAGGAACATCAGTACCTCTGGGATTAAACAAGGCAAGCCGATGTGTTTCAATAAACATAGGACAGTTGATAAAGGGTTGTGCCGCAAGAAAAGCCGGATTAAACCGTTCAACATGACCAACTTGAACTTTTACGTTGGCTTCAGTTGCCAAACTTATCAATTCCAGAGCTTCCTCGGGAGTGGTTACAATGGGTTTTTCGATAAATACATGTTTCGATTTGCGAATGGCCTCTTTGGCGCAACTAAAGTGAGAAACTGTTGGCGTTACAATATCAACCACATCAACGGCGTCAACCAACTCGCTAACGCTATTATAACCCTTTATTTGATATTCCTGCTCAATAAGTTTAACTCTTTCAGGATCGGGATCATAAAAACCAACCAATTCGAAATCATCAACTTTAAGTATACAATTTAAATGTATTTTTCCCAAATGGCCAACGCCAAGAACGCCTATCTTTATCATCTTAAAAAAAATTTTGGCAAAGGTAGTTTTTTCTTGCTGCCAATATTTCTATTTTCGCAGAAAATTGGGGACGAATAGGTTTACAGATAATAATATGGAAGATTTGTATCGACATAAAGGGATGAGAAAAAAACTCGTGGAAACCATACGGGAAAAAGGCATCAAAGACAATAGTGTTTTGGAAGCCATTAACAAAATACCACGCCATTTTTTCCTCGACTCTTCTTTTCTTGAATATGCCTACGAGGATAAACCCTTCCCTATTGGATCAGGACAAACCATTTCACAGCCTTTTACAGTAGCTTTCCAAACTGAATTATTGGAGATTAAAAAAGGTGACAAAGTGCTCGAAATTGGAACGGGATCAGGTTATCAGGCTTGTGTTTTGGAAGAAATGGGAGCTAAAGTTTTTACCGTTGAAAGGCAAAAACGGCTTTTTGACAAAACCAAAGCTTTTTTAAAGGACCAAGGTTATCTGATCAAGACTTTTTTTGGAGATGGGAATCTGGGGTTACCCACTTATGGGCCTTTTGACAAAATAATCATTACTGCAGCTGCTCCCGGAATACACGAAAACCTGTTCGACCAATTAAAAACAGGCGGAATCATGGTGGTTCCTCTTGGCGAAGGAGATGTTCAAACCATGATGCGATACAACAAACACTCCGGAGGAGAAATAACGGCTGAATCGTTTGGCTCATTTCGGTTTGTCCCCTTACTTAAGGACAAAGGAAACGACTAAAAAAAGGCTGTGTTTACACACAGCCTTTCACCCGATCAGACAGGCTAACAAAAAATTATGAAGAGAAACCTGTTGGATTTCTCTTCATAATTCGTATGCATTATTTACCTGATACGTTTACTGATGTTGTAGCAGTGAAACTTTCTCCCACATGGGTACCTGATTTAATATTACCCGTAATGGTGAAATTCCACGTTCCTCCCAATTTCAAAAAATACTCTGGAAAAGTAAATGGAGACCCTTGCAACTGAATGGATCCGCCACCAGTATAGGTATCACTGCCGGCTCCACCAGGATAAGTAACCACCACTTTAATCATTTCCCAATCATCAGAAGTACAGGTGACATAGAAATCAAGGTACTGAACCCCACCGAGGTCAACTGAATAATAGGTAGCTGAGAAATTGGGGTTGTAAGGGGTAGGTGTTGGTTCCGGATCCTCATCCTTATTACATGAACCATAAACAAACGTCATGCTAAGTAGCAAAACGCCTAAAACTTTAAGTAAACTTTTAACATTCATAATTTTTAGTTTTGTGTTTGCCTAAAACAACAAACGGGTTTGACAATTATGAATTAAAAGTAATAACTGCAGAGGCAAAATAGCAATGCCAATGAGCAACCGTAGTGGGGAGTTGAATATCCGTAGGGAGAGTCTTAATATACGCAAGTAAAAAAAATGCAAATCCTAAACTATTTAACTGCATCAATCTGTTGCTTTTTTTAGCATAAACACAATTGTAACAAAATTCTTTGTTTTGAATTCTGGGTGTACTTTAGCAATAACAGTGTTAGAAATTACATAAAATTTCTCTTGTCACAGCATGCAATGAAAAACACAAACTTCTTCAGGAGTGCTACAACTTTGTTTTTAATGCTGAAAAGGCCAGGTCCACATCTTTATCGTGAATAATAAGTGAAAACTCATTGGTAGTTGAAATTACTTCTAAAATATTAACTCCCTGCCAAGCAATCTGCTTAAGAATGTAATAATAGTATCCCGTAATTTGTGTGTTTTCGCCGGGTAAATATAATGTAATACATGCCAACTGTTGCTGAAACGCCAACCGCTTTTCACCCTCGAACATAGCACTTATTTGCTTATCAGCCTTGCTATTAACAATTAAAGTAGTTTCAAAAACCCCATATGAAAAGGTAAAAAAAAGGCCCTTTTCTTGTTGTAGTTTTTGCGAAAGATCAGTTATTTTTGAATAAAGTTTGTTCGAGTTTTCGAAAGTATAAACACTAATATTTAAGCGAACAATGATATTGTTCAAGTTTTCAATCAGATTTTGAACCTTCCTGTTAATAGAAACTAATTTTCCGGGTCGATGACGTTTTAACGCCATTACGATAGCTCCATGATTTACGGGCTTAGATAACATTTTCTCCAGTTGTGGTCTCAATTCGCGAGCAAGTGAAGACAAATTTATCAATCCCTCATGGATTGATTCCTCAAGGAAAACACGTTCTTTGAGTATAATTCCTACAGCCTGCTGAATGGTTATCATTTTTTTACGGATTATGATTTGTTACAAATATAACATTTTGTTATTAATTAGTTCAATATCACTCAGCTTTTTTATTTTCCCATCCGCATACAATATGTTTGCCTCTCAAAAAAAATATAGCATGAGAATCTTCAAATTTGGAGGAACATCGGTAGAAACTGCTGAACGTACCAGAACGGTAAAAGATATAATCAACACTACTGATCAAAAAATAGTTGTGTTGTCGGCCAATGGTAAAGCAACTGATTGGTTAGATGGAATTATTTCTGCATTACAAAAAAACAACAGGGTAATCTTTAAAAATAAACTCGCCAGACTTCGTCAGTTTTATGAGGGGTATATTCAGAATTTATTCCAAACAGAAATGTTTCAGGTGGAGGCCATTGATCAGGTAAATAAAATCCTAATCGATTTAGAAGCCCTTGCTTTTCACACCATGAAGGAACAATTTGTCAAAAGTATAATAGCAAAAGGGGAGTTGATTTCCACTGCCTTATTCTCACTCTTTTTGGACGAATGTAGCATTTCTCACATCGAATTATACGCCCCAGATATCATTCAAAAACATGAAGGCGGAGAGGTCAACCTCGAAACTACCCGGATAAAACTAAATCAAAAAATGACTCAGCACCCTAATTATAGTCTAATGATAATTCAGGGATTTATATGTAGCGACCATGGAGGTAAGCTTGACAATTTAGGACGCGGAGGGAGTGATTATACAGCAACGATCTTAGGCTATGCTTCAGATGCACAAGAAATTCAATTATGGTCGGATGTGGATGGGTTTTTAAGTAACGATCCTGGGTTGGTTCAAAATTGTTTTCCGCTTAAACAACTCTCATATTATGAAGCAGCAGAGCTCGCCTATTTTGGAGCGCGCATTTTGCATCCGAGAAGCTTGTTTCCTGCACAAAATCATGATATTCTGCTGCGGTTAAAAAACACGCTTAATCCAAAGGCAAAAGGCACACTAATATCCAGTCAAACCCAAAAAGGGAACATCAAAGCTGTGGCAGGGAAAGATGGAATTACCTCAATAACAATCCACTCGGGAAGGATGCTCATGGCATACGGTTTCTTAAAAAGCTTATTTCAAGTTTTTGAAGTGTATAAAACACCTGTTGATATGGTGACCACTTCGGAAGTATCGGTTTCAGTAACGATTGATGACAAAAGCAACATTGATAACATCCTTACTGACCTTCGAAAGATGGGAGAGGTGGAAGTAAGAACCAACATGTCAATTGTCTGTGTCGTTGGCGATCAACTCACTGATAACAAAGGACAGGTATCAAGAATATTCCAAACCTTAGATTGTATACCTGTAAGGATGATTTCTTACGGTGCCAGCAAAAATAGCATTACTTTTCTTGTGGACAAGAATAATAAAGCCCAAACGATGCTGTCGCTTCAAAGTTTAATACCAAACCTAACCATGCAAAACCTTTCTTATGTTCTCTGATTTCCCTACAAGTTTATTAAAGTCCTACCCTACCCCCTATTATTTTTACGATTTGGCATTGCTCAATAAGATTGCAAAAGATCTCCAAACAGCGGCGTCCAAATATCAGGTAAAAGTCCATTTTGCCATTAAAGCCAACAACAATCTTCCCATATTGCAGTTGCTGTCGGCCAAGGGATTTGGAGCTGATTGTGTAAGCGCATATGAAATAGAAAGAGCCATCGAAGGAGGGTTCAAGCCTGCCGACATCATTTTTGCTGGAGTAGGCAAGACAGATGATGAAATTGCCTATGCATTGAAGAAAGGAATTTCATGTTTTAATTGCGAATCAATTCAGGAAATATTCGTTATCAATGAACTGGCTACTCAACTAAGAAAAAAAGCTCCCATTGCGCTTCGCATTAACCCCGATATAGATGCAGAGACTCACCCAAAAATAACAACAGGAACACATCTAAACAAATTCGGAATCCCTTTGGATCAAATTCATGAGGCAATTCATTTATTTAAAAAATTGTCACATGTACATCTCAAAGGGATACATCTACACATCGGATCTCAAATTACCTCGATGAATATCTTTAAAAAACTTTCGGCCAGGGTAAATGACATACAGACCATGCTAGCTAAATGGGGAATTATCTGCCAGAGCATCAATTTGGGAGGAGGACTCGGGATCAACTACCTAGAATCTGAAACCACGTCAACTCCAGATTTCGATCAATACCTTATAGCCCTCCTGGGAAACATAACTCGAACACCTGGTCAGGTTATAAGCATCGAACCCGGGCGTTCAGTTGTAGCATCCTGTGGAACACTAATCAGCAAAGTACTGTATATCAAAGAAACAAGAAACACCCGTTTTGCAGTGATAGATGCTGGCATGAATGACTTAATTCGTCCAGCATTATATGGTGCACAACACAAAATTCAAAATCTAAACAACCGTAGTTCACAGTTAACTTATCAAGTGGTGGGACCTATTTGCGAATCGTCAGATGTCTTTGGTCATGATATTGACTTACCCGAGACCTTACGCGGCGATTTTTTAGCTATACATACTGTAGGTGCATATGGTGAAAGTATGGCTTCTACCTATAATTTGCGGAAATTACCAAAAGCAGTATACTCCAATTATACTTACATTAAAGATTAAACAGATAGACATATCGTTTAAAAACGGAGTAAATTTGCTGTTTAGTAACGCAGATAACCACTTAATGATAAAAATAAATAACCTCACCAAAACATACGGTAATAATACAGTACTTGAAAATATCAATCTGGTTGTAAAAAAGGGTCAGGTATATTCACTTCTCGGGAAAAATGGAGCCGGCAAAACCACCCTTATCAACCTAATCCTCAACATGCTTATCCCCGATGAAGGAAGTATTGAAGTTATGGATAAACCAAACACCCAACTTTCGACTTTAGACAAAAAACGTTTGGGCATCGTAGGTGATGATCTGGCACTTATTGAGGAGTTTACAGGTTACGAATACCTGATGTTTGTCGGGAAAATCTATAAAATTCCCACAGATGTGCTTAAAAAACGCATGACCGATCTCTTTCAATACTTTTTTGAAAATGAGGATGATATCAGAAAACCCATGGCCAAGTATTCCACCGGAATGAAAAAGAAAATTGCCTTTTGTTCCGCCATCCTCAACACGCCCGATTTGCTCATTCTCGACGAGCCTTTCTCAGGTCTCGACCCACTGGTAGCCAATCAAATGGTACAATTTTTAAAAAAGTATCAAAGTCCTGAACGAACCATTTTCATTTCTTCACACGATCTATCGTATGTGGAAAAAGTAAGTACCCACATTGGCGTCCTCAACGAAACCAATCTCGCATACAACGCACCCATCCAAGACTTTACAGAGAACGGTAAAAATGAATTGGATGACGCTTTACTTAAAATTATTAAGCCCAACACTTCGGAGTTGGATAAAATGGACTGGATATGATGGCTTATTTCCTTTTCCTGAAAATCAAGAGAGGACTATGGAGTTTAAAAAACCCCCTCAAGCTGGTGGTTTTTATTCTGCTGACACTGGCCATTGGATTTTACGGATGGCTATTTGCCACCATCGGGAACAAAGTTTTATCCGGTGAAATCGAAGTAATAACTTTCGGATGGGTTCAAAACATCTTTTTTGGACTTTTAGTCCTATTTACTTTACTTCGAATGATCTTCCCTACTTATCAGCCTATCAAACAGCTGTTGCCTTTTACATCGCCAATTTCCAATTGGGAAAGATATAATTTCGCACTCATCACCGACTTTCTAAATCCCTACTTTTTTTATTCAAGCACATTTCTGGTGGGCGTTTTAATCTTTTCAGAAGGCTTTCCTTTGAATTTTTTCAGCGCGGCTTTTTCTGTATTGCTCGGTGCTCATCTCCTCCGAAGAATCATCCAAAACTGGATCGAGTTCAAGTTTAAGCCAAAAGATTATTTCGTTTCCATCACCCTCCTCGGACTTGCCTCTACCCTATTTTATATTCTGACAACGGCTAACACATTATCAAACTGGTTCTATTTGATGGTATTGGGTTTGCTTTTAGCAGGCAATTATGCGTTGGATACTCATCGTACTGAACGCTACCGAAACAATTCCAAAGCCGCCGGTAAACGAAGTTGGAAATACGTAAAACTTATCGTTCAAAACCCAAAAGCCCGTTATCCTCTACTTGTGGGTATTATTTTGAAAATCATACTCTTTGGTAGTGATTTAGTGTTAGTCAGAACAAAAGGTGAGCACATACTCGACGGAAATGTAATGTATTGGCTGTTTGCGACACCCTTGGTGATTTTCACCTATACGTTTAACAATACGTGGGGATTTTGGAAATCCATCTGGTTGAACATTGAGTTACGCACCGGAAGTTTCCGTCAGCTGATGTGGAACAACTTAAAGCTATTAGCCATCCCTCTATTGGCAGACATGCTTGTCACCTTGCCCTTTCTATTTATTACTTGGAATAAGCCCTGGTTTATCGTCATTTTTTACTTCACCACTTCCATTTTCCTCATCTGCACCTCCTTTATTTGGTCAACACTCACCCCAAGAAAAATTGGGTCTGCTTTTCAGATGAAAGGAAGTACTTCTCCCGCGAGCATCATTGTTTCCATGGGAAGTATTCTTTTACTCACCACCATTGAAATTAGTCGCTGGTTTTATATATTGATTCCGTTTTACCTTATTCTGAGCGGATTTGCCATATATCTCGCCAAGCTGTTTTACAGCGATTGGAAACATATTCTGGTAAGGAAATTAAGGTAGACTGATAGTTTTACGCAAAATCAATTATTATGAAAGCCAAAATCTAAAATCATGTCCAAATTTTCCGTGAGCATTTTTAATAATATTCCTGTCTTTACAGACTACAACTTTGCCATCATTTATTGTATTTTTGTAAAAATGATATAGTATGAGTTCTTATTTGATAACATTTAACGAAAAAAGTAAGCAAGCCAAACATTTACTTGGCCTTATTCAAGAATTGGCAAAAAACAGCACTTCCATTTCTCTTGAAAAGATTCCCAACAAGGAGACTTTAAAATCAATTAATGAAACAGAAAAAGGTAACGTATTTTATGCTGAGAATGTTGATGATTTGTTCAATCAACTGAATGAATAATGTTTACCATTAGATATACTGGATCATTTAAAAAGGATTATAAAAGAATTTCAAAGAGAAATTACAAACTTGATTTACTGAAAGAAACGCTTGAAATCCTAACAAAGAAAGGAGCATTACCCAATGAATACAGGCCACACAAACTCTCCGGTAATTATTCAGCTATCTGGGAATGTCATATACAACCTGACTGGCTTCTACTCTGGAGTAGTGATTTGAATTCTAAAACAATTACGCTCTTCAGGACAGGAACACATGCAGACTTGTTCTAAAATTAAAATGACTACACCTCAAACATACACAGATTCAGTGACAACAAAAGGTACGCCCCCTCTCCTTGCTCCTATAGCTAATTTATTTCCACCTCACTCACACCATGACTCTTTTTAACCACCCTGATTTGGGCAGGAATGCGTTCTTTCAAGGTATCCACATGCGAAATAATACCAATCATTTTGCCCTGAGCTTGTAGCGTTTCCAAGGTCGAGATTACCGTTTCGAGAGTTTGGGTATCCAAAGTACCAAAACCTTCATCAATAAATAAAGAGTCAATACTTACGTTGTTACTGGCCAAGTCAGACAAACCAAGCGCCAATGCCAGACTGATCAAAAATTTCTCTCCTCCGCTGGAGGTATCCACATAGCGAGCTTCATCGGTTTGATAATGATCGATGAGCTTAAAATACAATTCCTCACCGGGTTTGTATGTATCATCCATCCGGAGCGAATACCGTTTATTGAGTTTAAACAGATGCACATTGGCCAACTGAATCAGATTATGCAAGGTGAGCCTCTGCACATAGGTATTGAAAGCATCTTTCGATCCTCCCAGTAGGTTCATCAAATCGTTCCACTTTTTTACCACCAGCTCCTGTTTGGAAATTTCCAAATACACAGACTGATTCCGCACTTTGATTTGCTCATCAAGCTGGAATTTTTCCTTTATTTCGCCTGTACGCTCCAACAGTTGCTTTTTATCTATTTCCAAAAGCAGCTTTCGCTGATGGGCTTCATTTGCCGTAATTTCAAAATCTTTTTCACTTTCCAACTTCTGAATATCTTTCTGATTTTGAGCGCTAAGCGCTTTAATTTCCAGCACTTTATTTTCGATGGATTTGACCATGCTTTGGTAACGATTTTTGTCCTCTGCCGACAGCAATGCTTCCACCAAAGCCGTACGGGAGGCAAAATCCCCTGAACTGATGACAGCATCCATTTCAACATTTAACTTGAGGATTTCTTCATTTAATTGACTCATCTCCTTTGCCAGACTTTCCATCTCATGGGATGAACTCACATGCGCTGTTTGAAGTAGCTGACTCCGCTTAAGGACAGCATCGAGTTTACTTTTAGCAATTTCCAAAACCTCCTTCAGTTGGTTTCTTTTCTGCTCAACCGAAACTTCTAAGGGTAGTAACGTATTCCTTTCCTCAGAAATGGTTTTCAGCTTTATTTGAAGATCTTCCAGTTCCGTCTTCAGCTTAACATTAACCACCTGTTTATCCGCAATCTGATTTTGAAAACCTGATAGCTCTCCTAACAATTGGACTGTCAGGCTGTCCAAATGATCACATTGTTTTTCTTTGGCATGATAGTCAACGATCTCCTTTTGCAATCCTGCCACAAAATTTGCACTCTCCTCCACAGCAGGCAAAGCCAATTGAAAATGAGCCAATTCCTCGTGAAGAGACAACTCTCTGTCCTCGATTTCCATCTGAATTTTATCAAATTCCTGTTGACGTTGGTCTATCTCAAGTTGCAATGATTTTGCCTTTTCCAGAAAGGAAGCTTCCTCAGTAGCCAGCTCACTCAAAGCCGCTGTTAGTTTTTTACAATCTGCTTCCCATTTATCCTTTGACTTCTGCAACTCCTGACTGACCTTAATCTTTCCAGCAAGGTCTGATTCTCTTTGCAGATATTCAGCATGCTGATTTTCAATGTACTCGAGATCTTCAATTTTTTGGTCAATCTCGAGTACATTGAAAGAGTCTATGTTATTTTGCAATTCAGTAGTCAATTCAGCTTTGCGCAACTCTGTGGCTTCTATTCGGGTTTGAACAGCCATCAAATCCAAATCAAGCTGTTTTTCTTTTTCAGTGATTTGCTTTAGAACAACCTCTCTCCTATCCACCTCTACTTGTGATTCACTAAAAGTGCTTGCCAAATAATGCTGTACATAAGGATGCTCCAATGATCCACAAAGAGGACAAGGTTGAGCTTCGACCAGCTTCTGACGTTCTGCTTCAAAATCCTTTATTCTAGACTCCAATTCCCATATTTTTCTGGCATCAGCTAAAGATATTTCAGCCTTTGTCTTGGTATCCTGCAAATCAGTCCGGTGCTGCAACAAGGATTCTTTCCCCTTATCCAACTCCTCTTGCAATTGCATTAATTTTTGGAGTCCTGACTTGAATTCCAAGGCCTCTTGCGCAAGTCTCCTGCCCTCTTTAAATCTAAACAATTGCCCTACAAGCAATTCTCGCTGTGACAAAAGCACATCTAACGGATCGCTATCCAGGAGACGTATTGTATTTTGCAGATTTTGAGAGGATTGCTCATACCCGATTTGGGCCGCCTCCCTTCTTTCCTGAACATCTTTCAATTTCAAATCAGTTTGTCCAAGCAATGTCTTTTTTTGATCTATCGCAGTTTTTATCTGCCCCCATAGCTCAACATTTCTTTTGCGTAAAGCAAATTCCGCCTGCCACTTTCCCAATTCCACTTCCAACAACAATGTGTTTTTGTGTGCATCGAGAAATTGCTTTAATTGATCCACCTTGAGCAGGTTTTCTTCACGTAATTTGGCTTTATCGCGGTGTTGGTGTTCCCATTTTTCAATGGATTGCCGACCTGCCTGCCATTCATTGGTCAACTGTTTTTCTTGCTTCCTGAGATGAAATTGGGAAGAATCCAAATTGGATATCTGTTCCAGTTTGGGCAGCCAAAGGTTAAATTGCGCTGCTGTTTCTTTATAAAATATTTCCCGGGTTTCTTTCTCCACACTTACTTGGTCAATCTGCAAAGTCAGATCCTTTAGTTTGTCTTCTACCACCTTTCGCCTTTTCACTTTCGACAACAATTCCTTTTCCAGGTGTTTCAATCCATAAAGCAGTTCCTTATGGGGTTCTGCTTTTTCGTGTAAATGCAACAAATCCTCAACCCACTTATTATCTAGCTTTTCTTCTTCAAGTTGATCAGTACGCAAGACTAACTTTTCTTTCTCAGCAATCAAAGCGGCGTTCTTTTCATACCAATTCAAAATGGCAACTACCTTTTTCAGATCCAAATCCAAGGCATCCAAATTTTGAATTAACAAGCTCTGTTCCAAGCCAAGCGATTGTCTGACCTCTTCCGTCAGCAAATCCTCGCTATTGATTTTAGCCCTGATTTCGTCCAATTTCTTGCGCTCAGCGGCTTTTTTTATATTGATTGCCTCGCCAATTCTCTTGTAAATATCCTCTCCTGTGATTTGTTCCAACAGTTTTCCTTTTTCAGCAGAACTTGCCGTCAAAAAAGCAGCAAATTCACCCTGAGCCAACATGGCCGAACGCAAAAACTGGTGGTAGTTCAATTGGGTTATTCGTTCTACTTCGGCACGAACTTCCGTTTTTTTCTCACCAATGATCTTTCCTGAAGACAAATCCTTTAATCGCACCTCTTCCTTGGGTGTCCCCAATAATTTACCCGTTTTTGAAGTCAGGCGCATACTCCAGTGTGCTTCAAATCGGAGTCCTTTATTCTCAAAACCTATTCTGGCCATGGCCTCATCTGCTCCATAGCTTACCACATCACGTAAGTTAGCCTTTACGGATGGGTTATTAAATCGCGGAACCGTATGATACAGTGC
>JBFHGX010000103.1:0-13955 GCA_041582875.1 Bacteroidales bacterium
CTGAATGCCAGTAAAAATGCAAGATACAACACACAATTTGCGGGCTACGGACTTGGTTGGGGATTAAAAGATGTACGCGGAAAACTGATGGCTTCGCATACCGGTGGCCTACCTGGAATGCTTTCCATTACCATGTTGGTTCCTGATCTTCAACTGGGAATTGTTGTCCTCACCAATACCGAACCCGGTGGAGCAGCTTTATTTACCGCCATTTCGCAAACAATTCTCGACAGTTACCTTGAATTAGATGATTTTGAATGGGTGGACAAAATGACGCAACGACTCCAACAACGAGAAGAAGCCGACTCGGTTTCGACACAAGTGTGGGAAGCCGTTGCCGGGAACAGCAATAAAACCATCCAAGAAGAAGACTATCTGGGAATTTATGAAGACCCTTGGTTCGGCAAAGTGGAAATTTCCAAAAAAGGAGATCAACTTTGGTTTACATCTTACCGCTCCCCAAAGCTCAATGGCCCCATGTACTTTTACAATGCCAACACCTTTGCCATCAAATGGGAATATCAGGACATGAATGCCGATGCCTTTGCACTTTTTGGTCTGGACGAAACCGGAAAAGCGCAAAGTATTACCATGAAAGGCATATCACCCAATATCGACTTCAGTTTCGATTTTCAGGATTTGAATTTGAAACGCATCGCTGAATAGCTTAATCTCCAAAACCAACCTTGAATTCATGATGAAGGTAGCCTCTGTAAAAGATTTTAAAACAGAATTGACCAATCGATCCAATGATGAACTCAGAGAAATCATACTTCATTTGGCCAAATTCAAAAAGGAGAACAAGGAGTTTTTAACCTATCTTTTGTATGAAGCCACAAATGAGGAGGCTTATATTCGCAATGCAAAATTGGAAATGGACGTACTGTTTAGCGAATTCAATACCTCTCACATGTATTTTGTAAAAAAACATGTGAGAAAAATACTCCGGCTCACAAAAAACCTCATCCGTTATTCTAAAAAGAAACAAACCGAAGTTGAGTTGTTGATTCACTTTTGCAGACGACTTAACAACATGAATCCATCCGTTGACAACGAACCTGCTATGCAAAAACTTCTGCATCGGCAGTTGGATCTCATACGAAAATCGTTGAACTCCTTACATGAAGATTTGCGCTTTGATTACGAAAAAGAGCTGGAAACCATTTAAGTCATTAATCAAAACATTTCACAATACTAACACACTTTTCAAGCAACCACATGTTGAAAAATAATTGATTATCGTCATATTGCATTAAGACTTTTCTTTATTTTAGCTTGTCTTATAACTAAAAATCAATCTAAATCATTTGGTTTTCGTTATTCGTAACAGGAACATTTGATCAATGAGGTATTTTTTCCTCGAATAACCAATCGCATGAAAGAAACTGTTCTTTTCCTATCATTAGCACTGCTGATTTTTGGCTGTCAGCGACCACCAAAAGAGGTACAAATTCCATTTGAATATGACGGACTAATTTATGTAGAATTAACACTAAATGACTCGATCAGGGGCAAATTTATTCTCAACGCAAGTTCGAGTGGCTTGTATCTCGACAGTACTTTTGTATCCAACTCTCCTATCAGAACAGATCATTTGGAAGAAGCGAAAGTAGGATCACCAAACCGTAAGGAAGGGCTTTCCATTCCTGTCATCCAAGACGTTATACATTTCAAATTTGGAGAAAAAACTTTTCATTCCAACCAAACACCCATTTTAAACCTTTCCGGATTTAATGATGAAGGACTTGCCGGAATTATCGGGCTTAATTTTTTTCAGAAATATATTCTAAATATCAATTTTAAAGAAAAATACTTTACCCTTATCGATCCGGTCTACCGCTCGAAACTGGTTCAACTCAATCATATTGACTACCAAATGGACGCTGACCATTTCCTGACAAAGGCTATGATTACAGTAGATGCGGATACTCAAATTACAGGCCTATTTGAAATTGACCTTGGCTGCACCGATGAGATTGTACTTTCCAACGAAACGGTTCGCAAATACAACCTGGATCAGAAAACACAAAAGGTAATTTTCAACCAAGTAAATGGTAATAATATTACAGACAAGGGGTTTAAAATTAGAGCTAATTCCATTATTTTCGGAGAAAATTCACTGAGAAAAGTCATTCTCACCCAATCAGACGAATACATCAAAAACTTCGCGAATAGTAAAATTTCAGGACTTCTGGGAGCACCATTGTTTGCTCGATTCAATTTCTATATTGATTTTCCTGAAAAGAAAATCTACCTCGACCCATTGCCCCAGGCACGGAAAAAATTCACCAGTTCCTGTGCAGGTTTTGAGTTAATCGAGCGCAATAACCATGCAAACAAACAAAGGGTCGTTTATATACTTTACCAACTCTCGCCTGCCTATCAGGCAGGTCTTCAACTTGGAGATACCATCATTGAAGTGAATCAGCAAAAAATAAACGATTACTCCTCAGACGAATTAAACGAGTTAATGAATCATCCAGGAAATGAAATTCTGCTAAAAATCAGAAGAAATAACCAAGAAAAAATGATTTCATTTGTCACCAAGGAAATTATTTAGGCATATTAAATGCCTAAATTTTAAATCTTAATAAATGAACAACCTACTCCGTATAGCCATCAACGCCTCCATTGAGGCTGGTCTCGAAATTTTAACAATTTACCACGCCCCATTCGAAATTGAATACAAAGCAGATGAATCGCCTTTAACCACGGCGGACACAGCTGCCAATAAAATCATTATGAAACACTTGTCTCAAACAGATATCCCTGTATTGAGTGAAGAAGGCAGAAGTATTCCTTACCAGGAAAGAAAAAACTGGACAAAACTTTGGATTGTTGATCCATTGGATGGCACCAAAGAGTTTATCAAAAAAAACGATGAGTTTACAGTAAATATAGCCTTAGTAGCAAACGGAAAACCCACAATGGGCGTGATTTACGCACCTGTTTTGGATGAGCTCTATTACGGGGAGCAAAATCTGGGTGCTTTTAAAGTATCAGAAGCATCAAAAAGATTTTCCAACAACAAGTTGAATGGGAAGGCACAGAAACTTCCATTGCCGATTATAAAAACTGATTTTGGGATTGTGGCCAGTAGATCGCACCTTTCAGCGGAAACAAGCACATACATTGATGAGATGAAAACAACACATGGTTCAGTTCAGATAATAACCAAAGGAAGCTCTCTCAAACTCTGCATGATTGCGGAAGGTATGGCTGACGTATATCCTCGATTTTCACCCACCAGCGAATGGGATATTGCCGCAGGGCATGCCATCGTGAATGCGGCAGGAGGCAAAATTGTTCAGGCGGAAAATCATGAAAAAGAACTTTTCTACAATAAAGAAGACATTTTGAACCCCAATTTTATTGCTTTAGCAAAATAGTAAAGCGTATTGAGCGCTTACTTTTTTATACACCTAACGCTGAGAAAAAACTGCTTTGGAATGGTGGTTCTGGTTACGTTAGACTGATGCGCACCAAACACCCTAACCCATACAGAATTTCGATTGAATTCATCAGCACTCCAATAGTATCCATAATCGCCAACATAGTTGAAAAAACCAGCACTGGGTAAATAATTTCCGGTGAGTACAGCTCCGAAATAACCATTACCTGTCTTTTTCAACAAAGTTCCGGCAGTTTTAAAACTACCGGAAAAAGCAATAAGTGTATCCCAGTCGGCATCGTTGGGCAAAGAAAAACCATCAGGACATGCTTTTAATGCGGACTCCCAATCATATACAAATTGACTCACCATGATTGAGCTATCAACCACAACAGAAGCATAGTTTCCTGCCTCACGATTGGCATTTTCGGCCATCCATACCTGATTGCCAAAGACCAAAACGGGAATTTCTTGAGACCAAACAAAAGAGGTATATAAAACCATTCCGATGACAGCGAAGACCTTCATTTACACCTTATTTACGACAAATTTAGTGATTTTATTTTTCTCCTATCACCAATCGATAGCCATCCCCATGCATGGTAATAATCTGCACCATAGGATCATCCGACAAGTGTTTTCGCAGCTTTGTAATATAAACATCCATACTTCGGGTAGTAAAATAGTTGGCATCACCCCATATTTTATTTAGTGCAACAACTTTAGATAAAAGTCCACCTTGCTGCAGAGCCAACAACTGAAGCAGCTCACTTTCCTTAGGCGTAAGTGACTGCTTTTTATGCGATTTTCGATTGATTAATTGCCGTGACCGATAGTCGAATTTAAAGATTCCAAGGTCGATTACCCCACCAATCGAAGCACCCGAAACATGCTGACTATTGCGACTTAACACAGCCTTAATTTTATACAGAAGAATTTCAGAATCAAAAGGTTTGGTGATATAATCGTCAGCTCCGGTTTTGTATCCTGAAACAATATCCTCACGCAGCGTTTTAGCCGTAATGAAAATAATGGGTGTATTTTTATTGGCCAATTTAATTTGCTTTGCAATGGAAAAACCATCCATATTCGGAAGCATCACATCCAAAAGAATCAATTGATATTCTAACAATTGAGAAGCATCAAAAGCTTCTCCACCATCAGTAACCCAAGTTAATTCGAAATCATTGAGTTCTAGATAACTTTTTAGTACAGCACCAAAATTCAAGTCATCTTCAACAAGTAAAATTTTCGGGGTTTTGCTCATAACTTCTGGCATTTAAATGATAGAGTGAATACACTTCCTTTTTCGGGCTCGCTAACTACCACGATGGATCCTTCATGCGCAGTAACAATGGCTTTGACATAGCTAAGCCCAAGTCCAAATCCTTTGACATTATGCACATTACCCGTTGGTCTACGATAAAACTGATCGAATATATGACGTTGTACTTCCTTTGTCATGCCCATACCGTTGTCGGTTACCCGGATGATTAATTGATCACCTTGATTAAAGGTTTCCACAACAATCTCCGGCGGTTTTTGGGTATATTTCAGGGCATTGTCTAAGAGGTTATTCATCAGGTTAGCAAAATGAACCTCGTCGGCATGCAACAACGAACAAGATGCCTGCAATACAGTAGAAATCTGACCTTTTTTCTGTTGGGCTGTCAGTTGCAGGATGTTTACTGTATGCTCAATAATTTGGTGTGCGTCAATCCATTCACGCTCTAAATGCAGATTACCTTTCTCAATCAGCGCCATCTGCAGTACCTTTTCCACCTGATGATTCATGCGCTTATTTTCTTGCTTGATGATTCCCAAATAATATTGAGTAGGTTCAGTCTGACCAAAGACTTTTGGTGAAGACAAGGCATCGGTAGCTAACCCAATGGTGGCAATGGGAGTTTTAAACTCATGCGTCATGTTGTTGATAAAATCGGTTTTAATTCGCGACACTTTTTTCTGACGCCTCATAAAGAAAATGGTAAACCAGAATGTCGTAAGAATAATCAAGGTAAATACAATACTTCCTGCGATCAGCATGGTTAACGACCGATACAAAAAGGTATTCTTGTTAGGAAAATTGACCAACAGAAACATGTTTTTCTTAAAATAATTATCCGGGAACAAATCTGCTTTAAAGGTATCTATTGACTGTAAAAGGGCATTTTGCTTGGGATAATACACATGGGCCGAATCAGCATATTCCTGAATAACCTGAAAGCTAAACGGCAAGTCTATTCCTCTGGAAGCTAACGATTCAGCCAACAAGGAATCCAAGGTCTCGATTGGAAACTCATTAAACATATCATCCGAGTCAAAGCTGTATTCAACCACCCACTCTTCCATATTTTTGTTAAACTGTTCAAGTTTTTCCTCAATAAGCTTAGCCTTCTCCTCTTCCAATTCTATTTCTACCTGACTTAAGGTAAACTCAAGACTATCGTGTCTGCGCGACATAACTATAATACGCTGATCATCATCAGTGTAAACCTCCATTTCTGGCTCCTCATTTTCTTCGGGAACCCAATGTACCTCATACTTAAAATTTACATTTTGAAGCAGTGAGTCAACATGATTTAAGTATACAAAATCGCTGTCGGATTGAAAAATACGGGTTACCACCTGAGGCTTTTTAAGCACATGTACTATGGAATCTACCACGACAGAGGTGGCTGTTTTATTGGTTATAACGCCATAATTTGACCTTTGGGCCGAAGCTACCGGCGAAACAGATTGGGAGTAGGCAGGCCTTGGCGGAGGAGGTGGCGGAAGTTGCATCTTCTGACTGATAAACGAGAACCGGTCGAATCTGCCCCAATTATGAACACTTTCAAGAATGGCTTCATATGCAGATTTATCAAATCGTGAGGTTTCCAATTTTAGGGCATGGCGAATCCACAAAGACTGTATAAAAATAATTCCCACCAAACTTATGGTCATGAAAACAACGATCAAATTAAAACGTTTGTTCAATTTCGTAGCGATTGATTTTTAGCAAAGCTAATACAACTCTGATCAAAGTGCTTTGATTTTAACCTCATGTTAACCTTTTTTAACCGCCTTTAACCTTTATCGGATAAGTACTGGACTAGTTTTGTCTGGTCATTAAAATCTAAGAAAATGAAAAAATTAAGTCTATTGTATGTTTTGATAATGGTTTTTACACTCCCTCTGATAGTCAGCGCACAAACTGACAAAAAGGAGGTGAGAGTTAAAACAGTTAAAGTGGTGGATGGTAAAAAAACAGTAACCGATACGGTTTTCACGTCCACAGAAGATATGGACAGTGAAATTGAGATGATGATAGAGTCACTTACCGAGACTGATTCAATCGGCAACAAAACCATCAGGATTGAACTAAAAAGTGATGGAATTGAATCCGAAGAACAAGCTTACGAAGTGGTTGTATTCTCTGGAGATCATTCTGACGAACACATAATGGTGTCACCATCGAAAGGAACAAAAAAAGCAGTTAGATGGATAGATGAAGATGGAGAAGAACAAGTGTTTGAGTTTGAGTTTGAAATAGATGACATAGTAAATATGAACGAAGACATAGAGCATCAGGTTCGTGTTATCATGGAACAAACCGAAGACATTGAAATGGATTTGAAAGCATTAGAAGCAGTGAAAGCAGAACACATGGTTTTCCTAAAGGAATTACCACCACCGCCGCCGCCAAAGCCTGTACAGATTCCTGAGATGTACTTGGTTGACAGTCAGTTTGGGGGGAATAGTCACGCATCTGAGAAAGAACTTCGTGCAGCCGGAATTAAAAATCAACCTGATTTATTGCAATTAAATGAGTTGGATATTGATAACCGCAAGGGAGTCATCACCCTAAGATTTTCACCGAAAGAAGAACAAGGTTCGCCAAAAGTAGTGGTGTATAATTTTTATGGGGAAAAAGTATTTAGTGGCAAACCCGACTTGGTTGGCGGTGTTTTTCAAATCACCATGGATTTAAGTACCAAACAACCCGGAACTTATTATATTCAAATCGTTCAAAAAAAGTCATCAGTCACCGAACGAATTCGATTGTAATAGACACTAATTGATTGATTAATATTGTTATGAAAGCCTGTTGGGAATCCAACAGGCTTTTAAATTATAGAGCCAGCCATCTTTTGGCAAATGGAAAACAAAACGTGTAGATATGGCTTAATCGACTTGAAAAGAATGAATCAACAAATTCAAATAAACCAAACTGAGAGATAAATTGGCACTACTTAATACGAACAACCTTCTCAACTCCAACCACTTTTCCGAGTTTATGAATGAGTTGATCCAAGTGATCGTTGTCTTTAACCATAACAGTTAACTGGCCATCAAATAGCTTTCCTTTAGTTTGAAAGTTAACTGCCCGCATATTCACGCGCAAATCATCGGTTACTACTTTGGTAATAGCACCCATCACGCCAAGTTCATCCTTACCCGAAATCCGCAGGTTAGCCAACCAAAATTTACTTTGCGAAGAACTTATCCATTTCACGTCCAGCACCCTGTATGGATATCGCTCAAAAAGGCGAACTGCATTCGGACAATTTTTTCGGTGGATGGTAACGCCCCCTTGTGTCGTTATAAAACCAAACACTTTATCGCCCGGGATGGGTGTACAGCATTTGGCAAAGCGATAGTCTACGTTTTTTAAATTATCACCAATATAAAGTACATCATTTACATCGTCGTCACTTTCGAAAGACCGAACCTCATGTTTGGGTTCGGTTAATGGCTCACGATCCTGAGACTTATCTTCCTGTTGTGATTCAATAAATTTTTGAACCACCACTTTGGCATCAGCCAAATCAATTTTCTGGACAGCAAAAAGGTAATAGAGATCAACTCCTGCATCCACTTTGTAATGCTTTACCAGATGATTGATAAGCAAATCGGAATTTTTAATTTTCCAGTTTTTAAGTTTGCGAACAAGGATTTCCTTACCCATATCCGCAACCTTATATTTTTCTTCCTTGAGGCAACGCTTTATCCTTGTTCGGGCCTTTTCTGTTGCCACAAAAGAAAGCCAATCCAGCTTAGGCTTTTGGTTCTTCGATTTGATGATATCAATTCGATCACCGTTACGCAGCACATATCTGATAGGCACCACCTTATCGTTTACCCTGGCACCTTTACAAGTTGATCCCACATCGGTATGAATGCCAAAAGCAAAATCAAGCACGGTAGCACCTGCTCGGAATTGCATCAAATCACCTTTGGGAGTAAACACAAAAACACTTTGATTTTGATCTTTCTGACTACTTCGATACGAAACATCGTGGTTAATCTGCCCGGGATTCTCCATGATCTCACGCACCTGTGAAAGCCAATCTTCGGTATTTTTGCGGTTCATCACCCCCTTGTACTGCCAGTGAGCAGCCTGACCCTTTTCGGCCACCTCATCCATGCGGGTAGTTCTGATTTGGACTTCAACCCATCGATCGGAAGGTCCCAGTACTGTAGCATGAAGCGACTCATAACCTGTCGATTTGGGTGATGACAACCAATCGCGCATGCGCTTGGGGTTTGGTTGATAAAAATTGGTCACCACCGAATAAACTCGCCAACAATCCTCAAGCTCCTTTTTTGGTTTACTATTTAAAATAACGCGAACGGCAAACAAGTCGTAAACCTCTTCTATTTCAACCTGTTGATTTTTCATCTTCGCCCAAATGGAGGGAATAGATTTGGTTCGCCACTTTACGGTAAAGTCGAGACCCATGGCTCGAAGTTCACGCTCCACTGGTCGGATAAAGTCCTGTATGTATACCTCTCGTTTTGATTTAGTTTGCTGTATTTGATTTTCTATACGCTGATATACATCGGGATGTTCATAGCGCATGATGCACTCTTCAAACTCAGTTTTAACGTGATACAATCCCAGTCGGTGGGCAATTGGCGTATACAAGTGTTTTACCTCATCCATAATCGGTTTTTGATTTTCGCCCATCCATTCAGGATGGCGAATATCAGATAGTCGATGAGCCAACCTAATGAGAATCACACGCATATCATCCACTATGGATAAAAACAAAGTCCGAAATGTTTCAGACTGCAATGATAGTTTTTCCGTAGCTAACCCCGATATTTTAAGAAATCCTTCCAGTATATCTGCCACATGGTCGCCAAATTCTTGTCGCACTTGCATGATGGGAAATTCGCCTTTTAAATCAATGCTATGCAACAACGAACAAATCACTGAAGTAGAACCGAGTCCTATTTCCTTAACAGCAATTTCAGAAATCTCAACATTACGCCATATCAGGGGAGAACCATCGAGGGTGGTCTTTCCTTTATAATGCGCATCAGCCAACTGAAATGCTTTTCTGATTAATTCAGCTTCATGAGTTGAAAATTTTACAGATGAATCAACAATAAGCTTTTCAAGCTTCTGGGAAGGATTTTTAAATGAGTTATTTATCATGAAAAAGAGGGGCAACTGTTAGAAAAGAGTGCCTTTGTATTAATAAACAAATAGAACAATTAAATGCCGGGGGAGAATCAGTCCCCGGCATTTAATTAATCCTTATTTTCTGGATTCATCTTCCAAGGTTGGATTTTGTGAAATAGAATCCCGCATATTGGTATCAGCCTGGATATTTCTAAACTTGTAATAATCCATAATACCCATGTTACCTGTACGGAAAGCTTCAGCCATCGCCATTGGTATTTCAGCCTCAGCCTGAATAACATTGGCACGGGCTTCTTGTGCCTTGGCTTTCATTTCTTGTTCGCTGGCTACCGCCATTGCTCTACGTTCCTCAGCCTTGGCCTGAGCAATATTTTTATCAGCATTGGCCTGATCCATTTGTAACTCAGCTCCAATGTTTTTCCCGATGTCAATATCAGCAATATCGATGGAAAGAATCTCAAATGCGGTTCCACTGTCAAGACCTTTTCCTAGGACTACTTTTGAAATACTATCCGGATTTTCAAGTACTGATTTATGGGAAGTTGCTGATCCAATAGAAGACACAATTCCTTCACCAACACGGGCAAGAACAGTTTCTTCACCGGCACCACCAACCAATTGTTTGATATTGGCACGCACCGTAACACGAGCCACAGCAATTAACTGAATACCATCTTTGGCCACAGCGGCTACTCGTTTGGTATCGATAACTTTAGGATTAACCGACATCTGTACGGCTTCAAGCACGTCACGACCCGCCAAATCGATGGCAGTAGCTGTTTTAAAATCGAGTTCAATATTGGCTTTTTCAGCTGAAATCAAAGCCATTACCACTTTTTGAACCCTACCTCCGGCGAGATAATGCGCCTCCAAATCATCACGTTTTAAACTTAGACCTGCTTTGGTTGAAGTAATCAAACTATTAACGATGATACTGGGTGGAACTTTTCTCCAGCGCATCAAAACAAGTTGAATAATAGGTATTTTAACATCGGATACCAATGCGGTAAACCACAAACCAACCGGAATAAAATAAAGCAATATCCACAACAAAAATATTACCCCTATTGCAAGAGCACCGTATACATACATCACTTCCATACTACATTAATTTAATTGTTTAACAATAATTTTATTTCCTGAAATACTGATAATTTCTATTTCTTGCTGAGGATCGATGAATTGCGATTGTGTAGTAACCTCCAATAATTGGTTATTAAACTCCGCTGTCCCACTGGGAGCACATCTCGAAATAGTGATTCCCTGATCACCAATTTGCACTTCTGCTAATACATTTTGTCCGGCTTTACCTTTTATTTCGGTAGTAAGCGTCGCTTTCTTCCAGGTTTTCGACCTAAAAGCAACCACAAGCCCAACCAGGTTCATTGCCAATGTAGACGATAAAACCCAATGTCCGGCAATCATTCCTTGGTTACTATAAGCTACCCAAATACCGGCAGTCATCAATCCGAAACCAAGTATCCCAGCAATACCTGTACCTGGTATCACCAATATTTCCAACAATAGCATCAAAAAACCTATTAAAATCAGAACAATTACGACCGACCACATATTTTGATAATTTAAATTTTACTGATTTTGTTATTTAACATCTACGGTAAGGTCACGAAAATCGAGCTCGCGTTTCATCAAAGCCAACTCCTTTAGTGTACCACGCTTTACTATGCACTTCCCTTTATAATGGGCAATAAGCGCACAGTTTTCAGCCTGCATAATATCATGACCGCAAACTTCTACCAATGACTCAATAACAAAGTCAAAGGTATTGACTTCATCATTATAAAGTATCAACGAATGGAGTTCCTCTTCCCTAGACAATGTTTCAGAAGATTCTGATATTTTTTCTTTCGTACCCATGAACATTTCTAAATGACAATTGCAACAAAGTTAATAATAAATCATCGCAACAAAGATATAATAAAACCTATTTTTAGCATTAATATTCCAGTCAGATAAAGATAGTGTATACAACTAATTTTTAGGTATTTCCATAACAAAAGAAGTCCCTTCACCCACCACTGATTTCACTACAATTGGAATATAATGGGCATCAACAATTTTCTTTACAATCCCCATTCCTAAACCAGTTCCTTTTTCTCCGTGGGTACCTTGGGTGCTATTGCGCACGAATCCTTCAAAAAGATTTTGCGCCACTTCTTCTGGCATCCCTACTCCTGAATCCTTGACAACAAGACGGATTGTTTTTGCATGATCGATTGCAATAACCTCTATTCGTCCTCCTTCAGGAGTGAATTTTATTGCATTGCCTATCAAATTATTAAGAACCTGTGAAAACAGTGTTTTATCGACCTCAACCATTAGCTTGGCAGGCACATTAGTCATAAATTTCAGCCCTTTGTCAATCAATTTAGGCGTGGCTGTTCGTTCTGCTCCCGCCACCAATTCCAATAATGAAACCTTTGATTTAATCACCTCAAAATTACCTAATTCCAAATTCGACCAATGATAGAGTTTATCGTTGTAATCGAGCAAACGCACCATTTCCTCCTGAATATTGTTGATCATTTCGCGATTGAAGTCGCTCAAATGACTCAAAAACGATTCGTCAGAATTAAGGACTTGCGCAATTGAAAGTACCGAAGCCACCGGAGATCGCAAATCATGTGATACAATGGAAACAAATTTATCTTTATAGTCCAGTAGTTCTTTAAGCTTTCTCTCAGCTTTAGCCAGCTTTTCAAAGGCCAAACTTTGCTCGCGTGCACGTTGAATTAAATCTTGTTCATCATCAAACTCCTGATAAAGAGGTCTGATTATTAAATAATTATCATTATTTTGATTAATCGCGTAAGCGTTTAGATAATAAGCCTTCCCATTTGGAGAATTTTCTGTCCATATACCTGATTTAAGATTTCCATGATGGTTTTCTTTCCAAAAATTGTCCGCCTCAATAACAAAAACGTCGATAAATGGGAAAATATCAGCTAAATCGATTTTATTACCAGGGCGTAAGTCAAGTGAAGTTAACTCAATAAACCACGGAGGAGTATCTCCAACAAGAGAAAAATTACCTTCAGGATGCTTTTCAAACGTAATATAGTCGAGCAGATGCAGTGCTCCGAATGGATTTCCGGTATATACTTTTCCTGAATTCAAATGGGATTCATTCAAACGTTGCAACAATTGCCGAATGTTTTCTACCTCACGGGTTTGATCCACAAAAAATATCCAAAACTCGCCTGTACTTTCATCCTGTGCAATATGAATATCAGCAATACATTCCTCACGGGTTTGAATTCGAGATAACACTGTTGGAACCACCAAAGGAGGAATCATCCCAAACAAGGCAGGAATCATTTCGCTGATATCGGCACCTTCAACAGGCAACTCATCAAGGTAATCCGTTGGATTTCCATACCAGCCTGAAACAATTCCTTCGTCACTGGTTTTAATCATTAAAATTCCAGTAAAAGGAGGTAATTTGTCAATCAAGTATTTTAGTATGGGCTCAGGAAGGATATTTAGCATGACTCTTTTATTTAATCATCAGTTTAGAAAGTTCCACAAAGGCGTCCTCAACATCAATATTATCCTTCGCACTGGTTTCAAACACCAAATAACCTTTAGTGAACAATTCATTGCGCTGATCTTCGGATATTTCCCAATTCGACTTGAGATCTGATTTATTAATAAGAATAATACATTTGGCGTTGGGAGCTGCTGATTTTGCTAAATCCAACAATTGCATCCCCACCTGAAAAGTTTCTCCTCGGGTACCGTCCATTACAATAAAATAACCCGAAGCACCCATGATATAAGAAGATTTCACTTTTTGAAAATCGTCCTCACCATGTATATCCCACAGCAAAAGATTTACCTGATTATCATCAATCGTCACCAATTTTTGGTCGATTTTAACACCAATGGTTGTCAGGTACTTATCGGAAAAAATACTATTAACAAATCGCTGTACAAGACTCGTTTTACCTACGGCAAATGCGCCCAGCATACAGACTTTCTTTTTTATCATAAAATAGCAGGATTAACATATTTAACTTTAAACGAGACCGATCGAACAGGAAGATTATCTTTCAGATCCTCAATAAAAACAACTACAGGGACCAAGGTTTCTACCGGCAACCCCGCATTCACCATAAAATCCACAAA